>QHOD01000257.1 GCA_003218615.1 Verrucomicrobiota bacterium | reverse complement strand
TTACGGCCGACCTGAAAGCGGCGGTGCGTACGCAAAAATTATTTTATCCACCCGACCCGGCGAGCATGAAAGATTGTACGATCGGCGGAAACGTCGCGACGAACGCGGGTGGTCCGCGCTGTCTGAAATACGGCGTAACGCGAAATTATGTCATCGGGCTGGAAGTGGTGCTTGCCAACGGCCAAGTGCTGCGAACTGGTGGCCGTGTTCACAAGAACAAAACCGGGTTCGATTTGATCGGTCTCTTTGTCGGCTCGGAAGGAATGCTCGGCGTGGTCACGAAGATCACGTTGCGCCTGCTTCCGCTCCCACCAGCCCGCGCTACTTTATCAGCCGCATTTGCCACGGCAGCGCAAGCCGCTGAAGCAGTGCAGGCGATTTTTGCCGCAGGATTTTTGCCTTCCTCATTGGAACTCGCCGACCATTTCACACTCGAGGCAGCGCGGCGCGATCTTGGCAGGATGATTGTGCCGGCTGGGAACGCTCACTTGCTTGTCGATCTTGATGGACAAGAGGAAAGCGTTCGCAGCGAAGCCGCAGCAATTCGCGAATTGCTTGAAAAGAAAAATGCTAATGCCCTCCAGGTGGCGACCGGTGAAGCGGATTGCGAAAAGCTCTGGGCCTTGCGTCGCGAGTTCAGCAATTCACTTCGCGCAACTGGCCTAACCAAATTGAACGAGGACGTGGTCGTGCCGCGCAGCCGCCTTGTCGATCTACTGGAATTCGCAGAAACGCTGCAGGCCAGGCATGGATTTCCCATCGCCTGCTTTGGTCATGCTGGTGACGGCAACATTCATGTCAACATCATGGCTGACCGTTACAATCGCGACGCCGCGGTGCGAAAAAAAGTCGATCATGCGCTCGACGACCTTTTTGAACAAGTACTCGCCTGGGGTGGAGTGATCACCGGCGAACACGGAATCGGCCTGGCCAAAAAACGCTGGTGGCCGGACGCGACCGGCGAGGTGATGCGCGACCTGCATCGCAAGCTCAAACAACTTCTCGATCCTGAAGGGATTTTGAACCCTGGAAAATTTATCGACCCGGAAGCTCCCACTCGCGGAGACTTTCGGAGCTCGGGGGGTTGACGAAAGCTAATCTGCATCGAGATTCGGGGACTTTACTACAGCGCACCCGAATTCGCCGCGATTGGCGCGCATCCGCGTCATCGGAAACGAATCAATAAAGAAGACATGATGTCTTCCTTTGCTTACTGCGCTGAGCCGATACGAAATGAAACCCGGAACCATTACTCACACCATCGCGGTCATACTTTCGTCTGTTTCGTCTCTTTTTGCGCACGGGATTCCTTCGAAAGCGGAACCGGCCAAGGTGAAGGCGAGCAAAAAAACGCAGAGATCATCGGACGATCGTTTGCTCGATGTTAGCTCGATCGCGTTCTCTCCGGGGCAACTATCGGCATCTTCGCCCGAGCCGGGAGAGCGTTATCCGTGGAAAAAAAGCATCGTGACCACCGTCTTTTGGATCGGCGAGGAGCCAACAGCTAATAATCCGGTGCCCAATCGTACGAGCTCCTGGGACAAAAATTGGACGAAAAACTACGGAGGCTTTGACGATCCAAATCCTGCCCGCCGCAGTAATTATATCCCAGTGAAATTCACACCGCGACAAAATCCGTTTTATTGCGCCCTCCCCTACAACGACAAGGCGACGACAGGCCACCAGCCAGAAGCACCGAGGGTTGTCCCTTGGTTTAAAGAAGCGTACCAAGGCCCAGCGGTTTCGACTTGTAAAGGTCGATGGGTCGCCATCCGCAAAGGCAATCGAACGGTTTACGCGCAATGGGAGGACGCCGGACCTTTCCGTACCGATCACTGGCAATATGTGTTTGGCAATGAACGGCCCAAACCCAATCTCAATAAAGGCGCTGGTCTCGATGTCTCCCCTGCCGTGCGCGACTATCTGGGATTGAACGAAACAGACGCGACCGACTGGAAGTTTGTCGAATTTAGCGAAGTGCCGCGCGGTCCGTGGTCGACGCTGGGAGAAAACAACACCTTTGTGGTAAACGACCGCAAAAAAGGTGCGGTACTGGCTGAGGCGCCGAAGCGTGGTGACGGATCGGTTGCGCGGTAATCTTCGCGACCCTGGCGGTTTGACAGACCGATGCAGAATTGTTGGCCAACCCTCGTTTTGACCCGCAGGAGTTTGGTCGCCTTGGGCTCGGTAGTTGCGCCACGCAAAAGAGGATTGCTGCGAGCTGTGTTGCGCATAATCTGCATGGCACAGAATGAAGATTGGCTTTGCTCAAATTAACCCGACCGTCGGAGATTTGAACGGCAATTTTGAGTTGATCCTGCGTGCGTACGAACGTCTTGCCGGTGCCGGGGCGGAACTGGTCCTCACCCCGGAGCTGGCCATTCCCGGATACCCGCCGCAGGATCTCGTCTTTAAGTCGCGCTTCGTCCCGGAGAATCTTCAGGTCCTCGAGCAACTTCATTCTCGGGTGGGGAACGTGCCTTTGCTTGTCGGTTTCGTTGATCGCAATGAAGGGCGCGGCAAGCCGTTTCATAACGCCGCTGCTTTGCTCGAGAAAGGCAAACCAATCCGCAAAGCCCATAAGTCGCTCTTGCCCACTTACGATGTGTTCGATGAAGACCGCTACTTCGAGCCGGCTTGCCAGGCCGAAACGTTTGATGCGTGCGGCAAAAAAATCGGCGTGACTATTTGCGAAGATATTTGGACGGAACATTATCTGCCGCGGCCACTTTACGATGTCGAACCAGTGCGCGGTTTGATTGAGCAAGGCGCTCAAATCATCGTCAACTTGAGCGCGTCGCCGTTTACTTTGCATAAGCCGGCGATCCGCCACGAAATGGTTGGAGCGTTGGCCCGCGCCTATCGGCGACCCATCTGCTACTGCAACGCCGTTGGTGGCAACGATCAATTGCTCTTTGATGGAAATTCCATTGCTGTGAATGCATCCGGCGATTTGATTGCACAGTTGGCCAGCTTTCGGGAAGAGGAAGCAGTGATCGATACAGAATCAAGGTCGGGAATCGAATTTCGCGAAGGCCAAACGCCTGAGGAACTTTTCTCGGCATTGTCGCTCGGCCTGCGTGATTATT
>QHOD01000256.1 GCA_003218615.1 Verrucomicrobiota bacterium | reverse complement strand
TCCGTGCGCCGGCCGCGGGACCGATAAACGACTTGCCGAGAGGAGGTTGATCTGTAAGATATAACCCTGCGTCCGTTAAGTAGCGACTGTCGGCATGGTGCAGCCGCCGCTTCGGCTTCGAACTCAAAATCATTCAACTGCACCCAAAATGAAAACATCCATCATCTTCTTAACGGCTGCTTTCGCGGTTACTTTTGATCTCGGTTTTGCCCGTGCCGATGAAACCTGTTCTTCACCGTACCTCGCCCGCATCGAGGGCCAGGAAGAGTTTGTTTATGTTTGGACGCTCGGTGTCGAAGGTTTAGGCGACGGCGCGGATAAACTTGTCACGGTTGACGTAAAACCGGGCTCGCCAAGCTACGGCAAGGTTGTCAGCCAAACTTCGGTCGAAGGTCGCAACGAAGCGCATCACGGCGGATTCACCGACGACCGGCACCAACTTTGGTTGGCCGGACTTGATACGAGTCGCGTCTTCATCTTCGATGTTTACACCGATCCCGCGAAACCAAAATTAGTTAAGACGATCGACAATTTCGCTGAAACCACCGGTGGCGCGATTGGCCCGCACGGCGCGTACGCGTTGCCGGGGCGCATGCTCATTCCGTGTCTTTCGAATGCGAAAGACAAAGACGGCCGGACCGCGCTGGTCGAGTACAGCAACGATGCCAGCTACATCACGACCCATTGGCTGCCGACCAAGGTTGATGCGCAGGGCGCGAGTGACGCCAGTTTCGCGGACGGCTACGGCTACGACGCGCGCGTGTTGCCGCGGAAGAACGCGCTGCTCACTTCATCGTTTACTGGCTGGAACAATTACATGAGGGACTTCGGCAAATTGACTGCCGATGCCGAGGCGATGAAACATTTCGGTTCAACCATGGTGATGTGGGATTTCCACGCGCGTCAGCCGAAAAAGATTTTCCAAGTTCCAGGCGCGCCGCTCGAAATCCGTTGGGCCTGGGGTCAGAAGCACAACTATGCTTTCACCGCCACCGCGCTGACGTCGAAGCTTTGGCTCGTCTACCTGGACGAACGCGGCGAATGGCAGGCAAAGGATGTTGCGCCGATCAGCGACGTGAAGGGCGGTGTCCTGCCGGTCGATATCAGCTTGAGCGCCGATGACAAAACACTTTTTGTCTGTTGTTTCGGTGACGGCAAATGCCGCGTGTTCGACGTTTCGGATCCGCAAAAGCCAAAACAGATTTACGAAAAAGAGATCGGCAAGCAGGTGAACATGGTGTCGGAAAGCTGGGACGGGAAACGCCTCTATTTCACCAGCTCGCTTCTGGCGAATTGGGACAAGAAAGGCGACGACAACGAGCAGTTCCTCCGCGCTTATGCCTGGGACGGCAAAGAGCTAAAGCCGACGTTCGCTCTCGATTTTACCGCGCTGAAGCTGGGCCGGCCGCATCACATGCTCTTTGGCTCGACCAAACTCGGCGCAGACCGCACTGCCATTGCGAGCAAGTAATCGGGCAGAAACCCGAATGTAAACCGCGGATTACGCGGATGGCGCTGATACCGGACAAGAGCTGACATGGATGAGATGAGAGGCAAAGCATTGCGAAAGTGCCGATGTCAAAAAACTTTCTTTCCCTCGCATTCATTTTGCTGAGCGTAAGTCTAGCGAGCGCGGCCGATCTTCCGCGCGACAGCGATTACGATTACGATCCGCCCACTCCGGGCAGCTATTCGTTGCCGGTGATCAAGGCCGCACCCGACGGCGCGATCATTGATTCGGATTCCAAATCAATAAATCTGCGCGATCTCAACCGCGGGCGCATCACGCTGCTGAGCTTCATTTACACCCGGTGCGCCGCGCCGAAAGCCTGTCCTTACGCCACTGGTGTTCTAAGCCAATTGCACACGCTCAGTGCAGACGACAAAACGCTGGCCAAGAACATGCGCCTGGTCAGCATCAGTTTTGATCCCGAATACGACACGCCCCGACGACTCGCCGAATATTCAGAAGGAGTGCGCGATGAAAAATCGGCCTGCGAATGGCGCTTCGCGACGGCGAAGTCGCGCACCGAATTAGATTCTATCCTGAACGGTTACGGTCAGGCGGTGGACCGGCGTTCGAACCCCAACGATCCGCAAGGTCCGCTCTATCACATCGTGCGAGTGTTCCTCATCGATCGCGAAGGTCGGATCCGGAACATCTACAGTTCCGCGACGCTCGATCCACGGCTGGTTCTGGCCGACGTGAAAACTCTTTTGCTGGAAGAAACGAAACTTTCGAAACAATAATTTCGGGACGCCTTCACCGCAGAGATCACGAAGTCCAAACGAACAATTACTCTGTTAGCTTCGTGTCCTTCGATTGGAACTCACCAGAAGAGGACGCTTTTGAATGTTGATTTTATTAAGGGCCAAACCTCTAGGCCCGAGCGAAGGCTTCGCCGTTATTGGTTAATTGTTAATCGTGATCGAACGGAAGGAAGCGCTGAGCAGCAAAACTACTTGCCCTCAGCATTCACGGGCGCGGCCATGCCGCCGATGATTTGCCATGCACCGTGAGTGCGAAGCCAGGTGTGGGTAGCCCGAAGAATTTCTGTGTTCGATTCGGTTGGGCCGGGGCCAGCCCATACCATCTTTATCCGGTAATGAACGATCGCGGTATCGTGGATGACCTGAATGGCTAATTGCTCGATCGCGAATTACCGACACCGATCATTCGAGATCACTGGCCGCAGCGGGCACGCGAGATGAGTTTTTCCGCGTCGTCTACCGCTTCGAAAACGAGCTGCTCGTCGAGTTGATCAATCGGACAGTCCACGCCGCTGCGCTGAGCGCCCTGGCCAAGACAGCGACTGCCTACCGGTTCTATTTAGGGGTTTATGTTCGCAGCGTGAGTCGCTTCAAGAGGACCACGCGCGGCGCGAGCCGATACGACGCGGTGATCGCAACATTGGTCGGATTTTGCGCCCTGTGTGTGTCGGGTTACACCGCCTACATGCAACGCCAGCAGGTACGCGCGGCGGTGTGGCCAATCCTCTATTTCGACAGTAGCAATGCGCCCGACATTCATTTTACCCTGGCGAACAAAGGGGTCGGTCCGGCGATCATTCGCCACGTCATCCTAAAGGTGGATGACAAGCCGGTTAGGAATTGGGGGGAAGCGCTGGAGATATTGCTGGGACCGGGTAGGCATCACGCTTCCGAGAGCGACATGAGCGGTCGTGTGCTGGCAGCGGGCGAATCGATGGGTGTGCTTGCGCCGTTCGATTCGGCCGGTAAGCCACTAACTTTCGACGAGTCCAACCCGGAGTGGGTGAAGATGAACAAGGACCGCGAGCGAATCACCGTCGAAATTTGTTACTGTTCCACACTTGGTGAATGCTGGACTTTGCGCGCCGGCGGGTCGGGACGCAGCAGCACTATCGCCG
>QHOD01000255.1:1510-4925 GCA_003218615.1 Verrucomicrobiota bacterium | reverse complement strand
GTCACGGACTGGAGCGGATGAGCACGATCATTGTCGATCTTTTGACTCCACCGCGTCTGCGCACCCGGCAACGTTTGAGCGATGAGGAGCTGGGAACGCTGCTTGAGATGGGCGAAGAGGAAGGCGCATTGCACCAAGAAGAGGCCGAAATGATCGAGGAGATCATCAAGCTGGGCGATAAAACAGCGAAAGATTGCATGACGCCGCGCGTTGATAGCTTCACTCTGCCAGATGATCTAACGAACGAAGAAGCGATTGCGCGTTTAAAGGAGAAGCGTCATCGCCGCGTCCCGGTTTATGCGGACACGCCCGATCAAATCCTCGGGATCATCGACGTGAAACTGTTCCTGCTTGATCCAGCGGAACATTACACAGAGAAGCTAATCGCTCCCTCTTTTGTTCCCGAGACAATGCTGGCGCTGGAACTGCTCAAGTTGTTTCTAACTCATCCTCAGGGGATGGCAGTCGTGGTTGACGAATTTGGCGGAACGGAGGGAATCATCACGATGGAGGAGATCGTAGAAGAGATTCTTAGCGACGCGCTTCCTCGGGGCGATGCCGATCTTTACATCGAACCGCTCGAGAACGAGAAATTTCTCGTGAGCGGAAATGCCCGCCTCGATGATTTGAGCGAACACCTGGGATTTCGAATCGACGCAGAAGGAATAGACACGATCGGCGGATTTGTCTTCACGCGGTTAGGCTACTTGCCACCCTCGGGCACAAAACTCGAGATTCCGCGACTCGCCATTACGGTGCGCCGCACGGGGCGTAAGAGAATCGAGGAAGTTCTGCTCGAGAAAATAACCCAGAAAGCTTTCGGGGCTGCGGCATGATGATTGGCTTCATCATTTTCTGCTGCTGGATTGTTTCGTTCTTCTTTAACGGAATCGAAAGCGGGCTGCTCTCGATCGATCCGGTGCGGTTGCGGCAAAATGTGAAACGTGGCGTGCCAGCGGCCGTGCGGCTCAACCGGTTATTGAACCATCCGGAACGGTTGCTCGTGACCGTTTTGCTCTTCACCAATGCGGCCGACATCCTCGGTTTGCTCTTGCTGACGCGGCAGTTGTTGTACTCGCTGGGGTATGCCGGATTTTTTGTCGCGCTGGTAATCGCGTTCCCGGTGTATCTCCTCCTGCTTTCCCTGCTGCCGAAGGCGCTTTTTCGGCGGTTTCCGTTCCGCGCTCTGGCGCATCTGGCTGGGGTGCTGGAATTCGTTTCGTTTCTTCTCCTGCCGGTGCTGGAGATCGGCGCCGGGATAGGCCGGCTGCTTTTGCCGCGGCGCGCGGCAAAGCGTTCCCGGCTTTTTGCAGCACGCGAAGAACTCAAGCAGATCACAACGCAAAGCGAGCACGAGGGCTCTCTCACGGCCACCGAGCGCGCGATGATTCACAATGTCGTTGACTTTCGTGGCGTCAAAGTGCGCGACGTGATGCTGCCTTTGCCAAGAGTTGTTGCAGTGGAACCAAGAGCCTCAATTCAGGAAGCGCTCGAGCTTAGCGCTTCGTCCGGTGTCGATCGTCTCCCTGTCATTACGCCCGAAGGTGAGCCGACCGGATTGGTCAACGTGCTCGATATTCTGCTCGACCAAAATAGAGATAAGCCGCTAAGCAGTTATGTCCGGCGCATCGTAACGACTACGGCGGAGGAGCCTGCCTATCGGATTGTCCAGCAATTGCGTGCTGCTCGGCTTGGCCTGGCTGCTGTTTTGGACCAAAAGAAAAACATGCGCGGGATCGTTACCGTTGAAGATCTAATCCGGCGCCTCGTTTCCTCGGGTGAAGCGCGAGTTTGAATCACTCCGAGGGCGGAATATTTCATCGCCTAAGATTGCTGCCGCACTAATGAGCGCGACGTGCGAGAAGGCCTGCGGGAAATTTCCGAGCTGACGCTTTTCGCGAGGATCGTATTCTTCTGAAAGAAGTCCGAGATCGTTGCGCAGGTTGAGCAAGCGTTCGAATAACTCGCGCGCTTCTTTCTTACGACCGATCAGATGTAAACAATCAGCCAGCCAAAACGAACACGGTAGAAAGGCGCCTTCGCGACCCGGCAGTCCATCCACCTTTTCTTCCTGCGGGCGATAGCGCAACACAAGACCGTCCTGCATCAGCTCGCGTTCAATCGCCTCAATAGTGCCGCGCACACGCTCATCAGTGGCCGGCAAAAAGCCAGCCACCGGCATCAGGAGCAAACTGGCATCGAGCGCATCCGACCCGTAAAACTGGGTAAAGGCTTTTTTGTCGACGTTGTAACCGCGTTCGCAAACTTCCGCGTGGATCTGATCGCGAATTTTTTGCCAGCGCTCAAGGTGTTCGTCGGCCGCGCAGCCACATTCCTCAACAAGTTTAATGGCGCGATCAAACGCCACCCAAGCCATCATTTTTGAATGCGTAAACTGTTTTCGTCCGCCGCGCACTTCCCAAATTCCTTCGTCGGGTTTCTGCCAGTTTGACTCCAGGAATTTCATCAACTGGACGATCAGAGCCCAATCCGGGTCCTCCAGTTTGAGTCCAGCGCGATCGGCCTGCCAAATAGCGGCCAAAATCTCCCCATAAACGTCGAGCTGAAATTGATTGGAAGCAGCGTTGCCGATGCGGACTGGTTTGGAATTTTCGTAGCCTGATAGCCAGGGAATTTCGAACTCTTCGAGGCGGCGTTCGCCCCGCACGCCATAGATTGCTTGCATTTGCTCCGGGCTGCCAGCGATGGCACGCAGAAGCCATTGGCGCCACGATTTGGCTTCTTCGCGATAACCCGATCGCAGCAAGGCGAGCAAAATTAGAGCTGCATCCCGTAGCCAGCAGAAGCGATAATCCCAGTTGCGGACGCCTCCTATTTGTTCCGGTAATGAAGTCGTGAGCGCGGCAACCAAGCCACCGGTCGGCGCATAGGTTAATCCTTTAAGGGTGATGAGCGAACGCATAACTGCATCGCGCCATTCGCCTTTACTTTGAAATTGGCTCGACCAGTCTCTCCAATATTCTTCGGTGTCGCGCAATGCGTGCTCGGCATTTACTTTCCTGGGCGGTTCTGCATGAGAGGCGAACCAGGTCAGCACAAACGGGACGCGATCCCCTTTTGCAACGGTAAGCGCGGCGACCGTGGTTAAATCTTTGCCGTACGTTTCAATCGGCGTCCGTAAAATCAACCCGTCAGGTCCTGCAATTGCTTCGAGGCCGCCATGACATTTCCGTACCCAAGGCACGATCTGCCCGTAGTCGAAACGGATGATCAGCTCCATGTGCATCGACACTTTGCCGCCCAGCCCTTCGACGATTCGAATGATGTCGGGATTCTCACCGCGCGGAGGCATGAAATCGATCAGGCGAACCGCGCCGCTCTTGGTTTCAATCTCCGTCTCGAGGATGAGCGTGTCGCCCCGATACCGGCGACGCGTTTTCTCGATCTTGTCCTC
>QHOD01000255.1:0-1423 GCA_003218615.1 Verrucomicrobiota bacterium | reverse complement strand
ACGGTCCACTCATCCATCGGTTTTGCACCGAGAGCGCGATAAAACTTGATCGCCGGTTCGTTCCAATCGAGCACCGCCCATTCCATTCGGCCGCAGCCGCGATCACGGGCGATCCTGGCAAGATCGACAAGCAATGCGCGTCCATAACCCTTCCCGCGCTTTTCTGGCTTCACGAACAAATCTTCGAGATAAAGTCCCGGCCGACCGAGCCATGTCGAAAAATTGTGAAAGAAAACGGCGAAGCCGACTGGCGTGTCTCTCTCGAACGCAAGCAAAACCTCGGCGGCGGGTCGTTCGCCGAACAAAACATCGACAAGTTGTTCTTCTGTCGCAGTGACCTCGTTGGGTGCGCGTTCGTAGGTTGCCAGATCGCGAATCAATTCCAGGATAATCGGCACATCGTCCAAATGCGCCGAACGAATCTCAAAATCAGATTGCATCTTCATTCCGTGCTGATTGTCGATGAGAGATCGTCCTAAGCAACTAACCGAGACTTACGACTTACGCACGGACGCGCTTGCAAGAGCCCGACCAAGACGATTCAAGCCCTCGCTGAACATTTCTGTATTCACTCCCATACCGATGCGAAAGTGATCAGGCATTTCAAAAAAGCGGCCTGGAACTGCCGAGGTTTCGAATTCCGATTGCAGGCGTTCCAGGAAGATATCGGCATCACCCTCGCACAATCGGACAAAGGAAGTCGTACCCCAATCTGTTGGCACGGCGGCAAGGGCCGGCTGCTGCTCCAGAAAATCGCGGAGCAGTTTACGATCTGCTTCCAGAGTCCGGCGCGCTCTTTCACGAAGCAAATTGAGATGCTGAAATGCAATGACGCTGAGAAGCTCAGCCGGATAGACTGGCGTCGCGCTATAGAGATCGTCCAGGCGGCGCATCTTCCAAGCGAGCTCGGGACGCGCCAAAATCCATCCACACCGCAAGCCGCTGACACCGTAAACCTTCGTCAAGCTGCTAGTCACCACAAACTCCGGTCCGAGGTGGAACGATGTTCGTGGCATCTCCTCGTAAACTGCATTCAGGTAAACCTCGTCGACCAGTACAAGCGCCCCAATGGTACGTGCGATATCGCCGATTTCGCGCAAAACCGAATCAGGCGTAAGCGCACTCGTGGGATTATGGAGATTTGTAATCACGATGAGCCGCGTCTTCGGTGTAACGCTGCGGGAAACCTCGGCCGGATCGACGGCCCAGCCATTTTCTTCGATGCGTCGGAAACGTTTCACTTTCGCTTCCAGATAATGGGCGACATCGAGAATTGGACCGTATGCTGGATGCTCGATTAAAACTTCATCGCCCGATTCAATAACTGCTGCCATAGCCAGATGATTCGCCATCGAAGTGCCAGCGGACTCCACCACACATTCGGGATCAACGCCGTGGTGTTCGGCGATAGCAGCCTGCAAAG
>QHOD01000254.1 GCA_003218615.1 Verrucomicrobiota bacterium | reverse complement strand
GGTGGCCAAGGCTACATTGTAACGGCAGCGGAAGGCTTCTCCATTAAATCGTTGCGGCCAGTCGGTCGCAAGATCGTGGAAGCCACTGTGGTCATGCAGACTACTCCGGAACCCTGGGCGATTACTAAAATCTCCGAGGATGTTCTTGAGTTTAGTGCTGTACCACAACAATCCCCTCGCCAACAGCGAGCCGCCTAAAGGTTGAAAAAGTGCCCCGCGTGTCTAGCGCATGCGGGGCGACTGGCGGCCGAGAGATCCGCTAAAGCAAGAACGCAAAGCCGCGGTGGGGAAACTCGCCGGGGCTTTTTGTTTGTGGAGAGGTGATGTTGCGGCGTTGGCGCCGATGCAGTTCCGCGAGGGTGCAAGCGTCGCGATTATTGAGCCTATCGGGTCACCCTTGTTTCCAGCCGTTGCCGTTGCCATCCGGTGCGAGTGCTGGCGCGTACTCCGGCGTTAGATCGACATCTTCGGGGACGCCCTCCAAGTCCGGCTCCATCAGAGATTTTTCGTGATGTTCCTTCGCGATGAGCATGTAAAGCGACGGTACGATGAACAGAGTGAAAATGGTCCCGATCGTCATTCCGCCAACGAGGACGAGACCAATTGAGTTTCGCGCAGCAGCGCCCGCACCGCTGACCAACGTAAGCGGAAAATGACCGGCGACGGTCGCGACGCTTGTCATCATAATCGGGCGCAAACGAATTCGGGCCGCTTTGGCAACCGCGGCGAGTTTGTCGAGGCCTCCGCGTTGCAGCTCATTCGCAAACTGCACGATCAGAATTCCATTTTTTGAAACCAGGCCAACCAGCGTGACCAGTCCTACTTGCGAGTAGATGTTGAATGAAGTCGTCCAACCGTCCGTGAAGAAGTGTCCGAACGGCATCTTTAGAAACATGAAGATGGCCGCACCGAACATGGCGAGCGGAACTGACCCGAACAAGATGATGAACGGATCGCGAAAACTGTTGAACTGAGCGGCCAGGACAAGAAAGATTAGAGTAAGCGAGAGCAAAAACACGCCAAGGAATTTGCTTCCTTCAGTGCGCAACTGGCGTGACTCGCCCGTGTAATCAAGCACGTATCCTTTCGGAAGGATGTTACGAGCTTCGGTCTCGAGAAATTTCAAAGCCGAATCGAGCGAGCCAGCCGGCACGCCGGTGATGGTCACCGCGTTGAGCTGTTGCATGCGATTGAGGGAACGCGCAACGGTTTTGTGATGAATTGAAGCAACTGTGCTAAGCGGCACCAACTGGTTGTTAGGGCCACTCACGTAAATATTTTCCAACTGCTCGGGATTTAGCCGATCGACCCGCTTGATCTGAGGGATGACTTTGTAACTGCGCCCTTCAATGTTAAACCGATTGACGTAGTTGCCGCCGATGCTGGCCGAGAGATCAGCGCCCACCCCCTGCATGTCGAGACCCATTGCCGCAACCTTATCGTGATCGAAAACAATTTCCGATTGAGGCTGATCGATTTTCGTGTCGACGTCGCCGAATTGGAAAATATGGGCTTCCATCGCTTTCTGGAAGATCTGGCGCGCGAATTCGAGAATGCGTTCCTGATCGGCGGTGGATGTGATCACGAAACTGACCGGAAAATTATCCGCGCCGGGAAGAGCCGAGGGCATGATCGGAAACATTTGTATACCTGGAATGGCGCCAAGTTGGGCCTGCACCTGCGGCAGGTAGGCCTTCGTCGGCGTTTTGCGGACGCCCCACGGTTTTAGAACCATTCCTCCGAATCCGTTGTCCGGAAACGTAATTTGAAATGTGAATCGAGTATCGGGAATGTTTTGGAACACTTTTCCAGCCGCATCAGCATAACGAATCGTGTCGTCGATTGTGGCGTTGGCCGGCGCAGTGATGATGCCAAAGATCACGCCCTGATCTTCCTTGGGCGCCAATTCTTTCGACGCCAGTTTCGGGATCGCCGCAAACATGAGAATCGCCAGCGCGAAAATTCCGGCCCAAACCAGATAAACCGCCCGCCGCGCATTCAAGGTACGATCGAGATGACTGCCATACCACTCGCGGAAGCGATCGAAGGTGCGGTTGACCCAGCCGCTGAACCCGTGATCAACGTGTTCGGGACGCAGCAAATGCGCCGACATCATTGGCGACAGCGTGAGCGCGACGACGCCGGAGATGAAAACCGCGCCAGCAAGCGTGAGCGCGAATTCGCGGAAAAGTGCGCCGGTTAATCCTCCTTGAAGCGCGATCGGCGTATAAACCGCGGCGAGCGTTATCGTCATGGCGATGATCGGCCCGATTAATTCGCGTGCCCCTACAAGCGCGGCGTTCATGCGCGACATGCCGTCGCGAATATGTCGCTCAACGTTCTCGACAACGACGATCGCGTCATCGACGACCAATCCGACTGAAAGCACGATCGCCAGCAGCGTCAGCAAGTTCAGTGAGAAGCCGAACAACTGCATGAGAAACAACGCGCCGATGAGCGAGATTGGGATCGCGACCACCGGCACCAGCACCGAGCGGAAGGAACCGAGGAACAAAAAGATCACGACCATCACGATGAGCAGCGTGTCGATCAAAGTTTTTACGACTTCGTGGATGGCGTCATTGATGTAAGCGGTCGCATCGTAAGCGATCTCGCCTTTCATGCCGGCAGGAAGTTCCTTTTGGATTTGCTCCATCTCCACGCGGACACGCTTGATCACATCCACTGAGTTGGCGTTTGGCAGGACCCAGATGCCCATGAAAACCGCCTTTTGACCGGAGAACCGCACTTCGGTGTTGTAATCCTCCGCACCCAGCACCACGTCGGCGATGTCGCTTAATCTTACGAGATTGCCTTTGTCCTGTCGGATGACCAATTTTTTGAAATCATCCACCGTGTGCAGATCGGTGTTCGCGGTCAGGTTGACCTGAAGCAGCGAACCTTTCGTGCTCCCGACAGCCGCGAGATAATTATTTCTCGCAAGCATGTTGCGCACTTGCGCTGGACTGATGTTCAACGCCGCCATCCGGTCCGGTTTCATCCAGATGCGCATCGCGAAGGTCCGTCCG
>QHOD01000253.1 GCA_003218615.1 Verrucomicrobiota bacterium | reverse complement strand
AAGACATGGTTGCCAAGGCGACCCGGCCCGACAACCTCAAGTGCGCCGCGTCCGATCGGGTTGCCATTCCGGTAAACGTAGAGAACGCGGTCCGCCGCGCTGACGACAATTGTGATCGGGCCGGCCTCGCTGCGTTCTGGACGCCAATCGTAGTCGTTAGCAGCCAGCGGGCGGAGCATTTCCGGGCTGAAATCTTTCGGAGCCAACATTAGACCGGGGTTCGCGGCAAGGTGCGGCTCGGGCGTTTTGCCATCACCTACGACGACGGTGCCGCCTTTCGCGGTCGCGCTGAAAAGCAACTGCGAAAAATCGAACGGGAGTCGGATGCAACCGTGGCTGGCAGGATAGCCGGGCAACTGACCTGAGTGCATAGCGATGCCGGTCCACGTGAGCCGTTGCATGTTAGGCATGGGGGCGTTGTTGTATTTCTTGGAGTAATGCGCCGGCTTCTTCTCGAGAATCGTGAATACACCTGGGGGCGTGGACCGGCCCTTCGAACCGGTGCTCACGGTAGAGCGGCCGATCAGGATCCCGTTGCGATAAACATGCATCGTCTGTAGCGGCAGGCTGACCAGAACGACTACCGGACCCTCCGGAGACAGTTGAGGATTCCACCAGTACTCGCCCGCCTTGAGCGATCCGGTTGGTTTGCCGGTGGGAGTACCCTTGGTGTGCAATGAAGGCTTCTCCACTGCGTAAGAGATACTGAGCAGCACAGTGGAAACGATAACGACAGATACAAGCTTCATGAGCTACTTAAAAAGTGAACTGTAGTCGTAGCAGAAACCCTCGTGAAGTCGAATAAGACTTTCGTCTAACCCGAGTATATGACGGTGATGGAATGAAAGAGCAGCCAGTAGATGGAAAGTTTCACGGGGATCACGCTTCGCCGCTGCTTTCGAAACGGCGTGAATCACCGCCTTTAATCCAGGGCAATCTCCGCCGCCAGTGACAAATGCCGATGCGGTTGCTCTTGTGATCACGCAAACTGGTCGGAAAGGGACATCTTTGGAGAACGGGCTGGCTACTTTGCCCGCTGCGCGGCGAGCCAGGCGGTGCGGTTTTCGCGGATCAGCGCGACGCATTCATCGATTGTGCTTACGCAATGCGGGATGGTGAAATCAATCTCGCTGGCGAGTTCATTGCCTTTGTGCAGCATCGAACGGCGACCCCAGTCAACAAGTTCGGCCCACATTTTGCCGACAAGAATGAGCGGTGTGTTGTAAAGTTTGCGGACTTGCAGGAGTTGCCAGGCAAGTGACATCTCTAATAGTGTGCCGATGCCGCCGGGCACGACAACAAAAGCATCAGAAGCGATCATGAAATGGTGCAGTCGGGAGAAGAACGTGCGGTG
Source organism: Verrucomicrobiota bacterium (assembly GCA_003218615.1). GTDB lineage: Bacteria > Verrucomicrobiota > Verrucomicrobiia > Chthoniobacterales > UBA10450 > Udaeobacter. The sequence continues at coordinate 1,524 of QHOD01000253.1, read as the reverse complement.
TTCGTACATCTGACCCACGAACGGATTCACCTCCTGCTCGAATGGTAGCTCCACGCGGATGCCAACCGAGCGATGCTTTGCCTTTTCGATCAAGTGCGCTCCTTCATTCGCGGCCTGCATCAGGCCGGGGCCGCCGCCGCTGATGATGTCGCAACCCATCTTCGTCAGTTCGGCTGCGAGTTGTTTCACTCCCTCATACGCGGGCGTGCCGGGTTTGAGGCGCGCCGAACCGAAGATGGTCACACGATAATTTTGGCGCGTGGTGCGACGAAAACGTGTCAGCTCATTAACGACTTCCCACAAGCCGGTCACTGCGCGTTCAAGCAGTTCGATGGCCGCATCTTCGTCGCTGAGACGAACGATGTCGGATTGTCCGAAGGATAATTTTTGCTCCCTCATGTTGTTGTGTCTAGCATAGGCTCAATACGTGCCAGCGCCGGGCAACGGGCTTCCAAGGAAAAAAAGAACTCATTTGCGCGAGTGCACGCAACAGGGAATGCCGGATCTCATAAAGGAAGCATGGCCGTGCGAACGACAGCAAAGATGAAAACCGCGGCGGCGAAGCTAAATGCGACGGTACGGACACGTCGCTGCTCGAATTTTCCCGACGCGCTGGCGAAGAAAAGAACTGTGGCAAACAAAACAGTGTTCGCGAGGTACTGACCAGAGACGCTGCCGGCGGTGCGGGCTTCCTGCTGGCTGATCGCAGCCTTCGCGGTCGCGTCCGCAGCTTCGCGCGTGCCCCGCGGTTCGTAGAGCCTTGGCACAAATGGATGCGGATCGGCGTTCGGATTTTCAAAAGGTCTTTGCGCCAGCCATGCATCGTAAGCCTTGCGCACATCGGGAGGAAAACGCTCTACGTAAAAGTTCGCCAGCTGTTCGTTGCCCGCCTGTTTCGCGGCGAGCACTTCCATAAACATCGCAGTGTGAATCGTGGCCTGCTGCATTCCTTGCACGCCCAGCAGACCCGCTCTGCGCTCGAGCGCGTTAAATTCATTCATTAATCGGTTGCTTTGGCGCGTCCAAGCCGCCGATTGATACGAACACCAGGCGGTGCCGACCGTTGTTAGCGCCATCAGCAAGGCGACGATTGGCTCCACCCATCCTTTCCTCGGTGGCTCGCGATCCCGCACAAGCTGTAAGTCAGAAGGTTTCTCCATAACGGCGATCTTGAATCCTTAGTAGCTCCGACGTGCCAGAGTATGGCCTTGGGCGCACAGGTTCGAGTCAGACCTTGGTCCTGCGCCGCATAAGCCCAAGGCCCAATTGCCAGTGTGCGCGGCATCCGCGCACCATCGCCTCTGCATCAAAAGCCGAATGCAGATGAGCGCGATAAAAATGGTGATGAGGAGCATAATTCAAAAACTCACGCCTACAGAAAAGACCCACGTCGGTTTATCCCGGTCCAGATTGAATACGTAAGTTGTGAAATCTATTTTCTTATAGGAGAAACCCACGAGCAATCCGCGCTGGATATCGACGTCGGTTTGGTAGGCCCGTGTTCGCTGGCCTACCAGGCCGAAT
>QHOD01000252.1 GCA_003218615.1 Verrucomicrobiota bacterium | reverse complement strand
CGAATCCTGGAATCGAGAGCACAAAGTTGCGCACCAACCGATGCAACGCGCTGAAATGCTGACGGCGCAGAGGAAAGCGCCATTGCAACCAAAACAGCGCAACGAATGCGCAAGCTAGCAGTGGTCTGCCAACATAATCGATCAAAGGAAATCTTGGCACGGATTGCTATCGATGCAGTCGGTGTGACTTTATCATCAGCTGATACACGACAGCAACGCGCGACTGACGAGGCGAACGAATCTTTCTTATGCGCCGGTGCGCCGGAATGTGAAAGTGGTCTCGGGTTTCACGACCTCCCCATTCATCTCGAGCAACGGATAGACGAGAAAATTGATTGGGCCACTCGCCGGCTCAGGATCGACCACCAGATCGCGGCCTTTCGTCAGCTCGAAACGATTGGCCGGATTATGGCCGAAGTAGTAATCGGCCAGCTTTGGATTTTTCCACGCTTCGCTAATATCCACCGGTACCCAGCGTCCATCGGCAAAAAATTCGGCCCAGCAATGGTAGCCGTCGATCGTTCCCTCATTTTTATCGGCGGGGATCGTAGCGCCGATGGCAAAGCGGGCGGGTATGCCGATGCTGCGCGCCAAAGCGATGAAGTAAGCATGGAAATCACTGCAGTTCCCGGTGCGGGCGTCGCAGGCGTAGAGGGCGTCACCGCGGCCCCAGCCCGTGCCTGATTTGTCGTAGCGCATTCGGGCAATCACGTGATCATAGAGCGCTTTCGCTCGATCGAGATCATCCTTCTTATCCACCACGGCTTTGAGCGCGAGCGTTCGAAATGTCTCATTCACTGGCACGAGTTTTTCCGGGCGCAGGTACCGCGCGGCATCTGCGCTGCTTGCGGAATAGGCTGCTTTCTCCCTGCGTTCGACACGGTATCGCAGCTCAATCGTTTTGCCGCTGTCTGCAGACTGCGGATGGAGCACGCAGATGTCATTGGCGTAATCGCGGTCATGCACTTTTTCCCATTTCATTGGGATGTTCAGTTCCTCCTCGGTCACAGTCTGAAAGCTGTCGGTCTTTGCCAACGGTATCCAGACGCGGGCTTCGCCTTTGATCTCCGGCAGTTTGACCCGGTAAACGAACTCGAACTGATCGGAACCTTTGATAATGCCGGGGCTATCGGCAGCGCGGATCGCAAGCGCGCCCGACAGGAAAAATACCGGCAGAATCAAAAGCCGCATGGGCAGTGGGAAAGCCATTCGCAAAATCAACTTCCCGCCACTTTGTGCCATTTGCCGTTCTCTTCTTTCCAATTGTAGAGCGGCTTTCCATCAATCTTGTGAACCGACGTCTCTGTGACATTCATCTTACCCGGTTGTCCGGTCAGGAAGAAATCGATGTCGTAAGTCTTTCCATCCGTCGCTTTCATGTCCACACAAGCGAAGTATTTGCCGGCACCGAGATCGGACAGCCGATCGTCGTGTACTCTTATCAGGTCGAGAGCAAGATCCTGCCCCTCGTACTTAACGTGAAACTTCGCGTCACTGCTTTTTTTGCTTTCGGCCTCGATGTTTTTCTTGATGCCGGCGGATATATCAGACTTGCTGACTTGTTTTTCCTCCCCGCCTTTTTTCGGATGCTCTGTGGTTTTCTTTGGATGCTCCGGATGCTCTGCGGCAGAGATTAGTGCTGCCGGTGTAAAGAATAGTGCAATAGCCACTGTAATAATTAACCTTGAGATCATATGAATTCCTCGTTTTTAGCTTCGTCTGATTGCTTGGATGTCCCGATAGTTTTTGGTATTATAGCCAAGAAAGCAAGCTGGGTTGTTATTTCTACTTGTGTACGAGAGGCATCACGTCGATCGGGCTCCGGGGGAGGGGAATAAGAAGCGGCTTGCGCTCGTGCGAATTATTGGTCGAAATGGCTATCGGTGATCTCCGTAATCATTCCCGTCTTTAACGAAAGTTGCCACTTATCGGCGACTCTCGCTGCGATCGAACAGAGTGAAAGCGCCCATGAAATTATCGTTGTCGACGCGGGCAGTTCCGATGGCAGCATCGCGGTTGCCCTCGAGCACGGCGCGCGTGTTATATCGACCGCCGTGAAACAACGCGCGAGCCAGATGAATCGCGGTGCCCGGTCTGCGCGAGGCGACGTGTTCCTGTTTCTTCACGCTGATACACGATTGCCGCAAAATGCTCTTACAAAGATCGAATTTGTAATTGCAAAGCGGAATGTCGTTGGGGGCGGTTTTGCCCGACGCTATGATTCGCCTTCCTGGTTTCTGCGCGGCACATGCGTGCTCGCCGGCGTTCGCACAAGGTTGAGCGGATGGTTTCTCGGTGATCAAGGAATCTTCGTTCGCAGAGACGTTTTCGAAAAACTCGACGGTTTTCGAAATTTTGATCTTTTCGAGGATCTGGATTTTTCGCGTCGAATGCGTTGCGAAGGGCGCGTTGTCACTCTGCATCCGCCAGTGATTTCCTCTGCGCGACGCTTCTCCCTCTATGGTCCATGTAGGACAACATGGAAAGATTTGCTGACAACGTGTCGGTATCTCCGCGGCGCCGACCAGAATCAGCAGGCGGCGGAATATCACCGCACGCGGGAGAGCGCCCAAGGCGACATGCGCCTTACGGTTTCGACAAGCCGCAATACATCTTCCTAACGATTTGAGACCGTGACGGCTAGTGCGAGGAGAGCGCCGTGCACGCAAGGCGGACGCCTCATCCGTTTCATTGTACGGACAGCAAATGAAAAGGAGGAGATCATGAGAACAACCAGTTTAGTTATCGTTTTGGTCACGGCGTCAGCACTCGTCGCCCTTGGACAGGAAGGGACATTACAAGAGATAAAGCATGGAGCGAAAAAAACAGGAGAGACAATTAAAAACGGACTTGAAACCGCAGGCGAGAAAACCGCATTGAGGAAGGCCAAGGCGGAAGCCACCGAGAAGCGATCAACAGATCAGGCGCCTGCCACGCCGAGCCCGAGCGATCGGTGAAAGTACGGCGCCGGTCCGAACGAGGAAAAACAACTGCCCGGCTCAGCCCATCGAAACATTTGGATAGTTCTTAGAGATGGAGGACACGCGCCTCCACAACGTTCGCGTATCGTTTAGAGCTTGCTCCGGCTCGCGGGGTGAGTCCTATTTGGCGCGATCAAATGAGCGGTTTGCGTTTGGGAGTCAACATCGATCACGTGGCGACGCTGCGCCAGGCGCGTTACGCCACGATGCCGGAATCTAAGAACGCGGAGCCCGATCCGATTGTAGCGGCTTCGATTTGCGAGCGAGCCGGCGCCAGCGGCATCGTGACGCATCTGCGCGGTGATCGCCGTCACATTCAAGATCGCGATATCGAGCGATTGCGCCAGAACATCATGACGAAGTTAAATCTCGAAATGGGCAATACAGAGGAGATTGTCGATGTTGCATTGCGCATTGTGCCAGATGAAGTCTGCCTCGTTCCGGAAAAGCGTGAAGAAGTAACAACGGAGGGAGGACTGGATGTCCTTGCACAGCGCAAGGAGCTGGAGGCAACCATCAAACGTCTGCAACTTGCTGGAATCCGGGTCAGTCTCTTTATCGATCCTACTTTAGAAACAGTCGATACCGCGGCTGAGCTGGGCGTTGAAATGGTTGAGTTACATACCGGCAAACTGGCGAACGCATTTACAGAAAAGATCCAGAAAGAAGAGCTGGAAAAGCTGCGGGCAGCGGCACGGGCTGCATCAGAATCACATCTCCAAGTTAATGCCGGTCACGGAATCAATTACAAAAATATCGCGCTCATCCATCAGATTCCTAATCTGACAGAACTCAACATTGGCCACTCCATCGTGTCGCGCGCGATCTCGGTCGGACTCGGAGCCGCAGTGAAAGAAATGCTGGCCGCGATGGCGAATTATCCCGGATGAGCGTACTCGGCATCGGTGTCGATCTTGTCGAGTGCGCGCGCATTCAGCATTCAATCGATCGTTTCGGTGATCGATTTCTTCACCGTGTTTTCACCGACGGCGAGATTGAGTATTCGATGTCGATGAAATTCCCAGCGCGCCACTTGGCTGCGCGGTTTGCAGCGAAAGAAGCTGTTTCGAAAGCATTCGGCACCGGAATCGGCAAAGCGATGGGCTGGCGCGACATCGATATTCGCAAAAAGCCGAGCGGCGAGCCGTTTGTAGTCTTTTCGGGCCCGGCGCAGGAGCTTGCCGCAAAGCGGGGGGTCACGTCTGCTTTCGTTACTCTTAGCCATACCGAGCATCACGCTATCGCCTGCATTGTGCTTGACGGTTAACGTCACCGACCGTTACGCCAATCGACATGAGCATGGAATACTATCGGCACATCATGGACGTCGTTGGTACCAGTGTGGATGGGATAGGTGTATTTATCGTAGTGGGAGGCGCCCTCGTCGCAACCGCGCGACTCGCAATCCATCGCGCGCAGAGCACCGGCAATTACTATTCGCTTTACCGGCAGGACGTCGGGCGCGCGATTTTGCTCGGTCTCGAATTCCTTATTGCTGGCGACATTATCAGAACCGTTGTTGTCGCGCCAACATTGCAAAACGTGCTGGTCCTGGGCCTGATCGTGCTCATCCGCACGTTCCTGAGTTTATCGCTACAACTGGAAATCGAAGGAAGATTGCCGTGGCGCCGTGAGGTGCCACATGGAGAAAATTGTTGAAGCCAGATTCGCTGACAAGACTCCGGCTTCAAAGCCTTTATTTTGGTTTTCATCGGGGTGTGATCGTTTTGCATCACTTGGGAAGCTGAAAGCTCTCGTGGTGGCAGGATGGCCGATCGCGCACGGCTTCCATTCCCTCGCGGAAAATCAGTGGCAACATGCATACTGCGGCGATTGGATCTGCCCACCACCAGCCGAAAAGCGCGTTCAGCAAAAGGCCGCCGAGCAGGATCGCCGATAAATAGGCGCAGATGTCTGTCTGTCGTGAATCCGCGTGTAACGCGCGACTGTCGAGCTTTGCTGCGACGCTACGTTTTGCCCGAGCCAGCAACGGCATTACGATCAGTGAGACGATGGAAAGGGCAATACCGACCACGCTTGTTTCCGGTTCTTCGCTGTGCAGAAGTGACTTGCCTGCTTCAAACGCAACATAGAACGCCAGCACGAAAAAGCTGACGCCGACGAGTCTGAGCGCGAGGCGCTCACGTTTCTCGGTTGTTTCGGTTGCATGCAAACGCCACAGCAAAATTCCGCCGGACAAACTTTCGATGAGAGAGTCGATTCCAAATCCGATCAGCGCGATGCTGCCAGCAAATACGCCCGCGCCGACAGCAACAGCCGCCTCGGTCAGATTCCAGCCGAGCGTGAAGTGCTCTAATCGGCGCCCCTCGCAAAGCTGCTGCTTTCGATCATTCGCCGGATTCACGGTCTAACGTTGATGGGGAAAGTGGTTTGCTCGTTTCCCTTCGGGCCTTGATAGGAAACTCTCGCATTCCAATCACCAGACATGTCGATCTTGGTTTTCGCACGGTACTGGCCTGGCGTATTCGCCCGTTCGACGATGGCGGCGGAGCGCATTTGCATCCCGGGCATGTTCATGTCGATGTTGAAATTCACGTTCCCAACATCGACAAATTGCCCTCCTGAATCGCGAAACTCGATCAGGACATCGTTGTCGCCTTTTTGAAGCTGACCTGCTGGAACCATCAGCTTTATCGTGAGATCGTTCACGGTCTGAGTGGCAAAAGGCGGGATAGCAATTTTTCTCGCAGAGGCTTTGTGCCAGACGAAACTCGCGCCGTAAATCAGCCCAATCGCGATGAGGGTGGTGGAGATGATTCTCGGCAAACGATGCCGGACTCGTTCAGAGAGTACCAGCGCGGCAGGAACGAGCGGCGCAGGCTCTTCTTCAGTCCTATCCGGCAGTTCGCGTCGCCGCCAGATGACGTAGATCACGGGATAAATGAGCAACTCCAGGATTGCGGAGGTAACAACGCCGCCGATCATCGGTGTGGCGATGCGTTTCATTACATCGGCGCCTGCTTGCATCGCGGGCGACCACATGATCGGCAACAAGCCGAACAGGATCGCGCACACGGTCATGATTTTCGGTCGGACGCGGCCGACAGCCCCTTCGATGACGGCGTCGTGCAAATTGCGCATCGAGGTCATTCGCCCCTCGGCTCTGAATTTTTCCCATGCGTGATCGAGGTAGAGCAGCATGACGACGCCTGTCTCGGCGTCGAGTCCAGCAAGCGCGATGAGTCCAACCCAAACGGCGACGCTCATGTTGTAGCCGAGGATAAAAAGCAGCCAGAATGCGCCAATAAGCGAGAACGGCACGGCGAGTAACACGATTGCAGTTTTCACCAACGATCTCGTGTTCATGTAGAGGAGCACGAAAATGATCAGCAGCGTGAAAGGGATCACGATCTTGAGGCGCTCCTTGGCCGCTTGCAGATATTGGAACTGGCCTGCCCACGAAACGTAATATCCTGGCGGATACTGAATGCGCTGGCTCAGCTGTTGCGACGCCTTACGAACGTAGCCGTCGATGTCGCTCGCGGTAATGTCCACAAAAACGAACCCGACCAATTTTCCGTTCTCACTGCGCACGGAAGGAGGACCGGTCTTGTAGCGAATGTCAGCGAGCAAGTCGATCGGCACCTGCGCACCGGTGGGCGTAGCGACAAGCACGCGTTTGAGTGCGTCGATGTCCTGCCGAAAATCACGGGCATAACGCGCGTTGACCGGGTAACGCTCGCGCCCCTCAACGGTGGTCGTGATGTTTTTGCCGCCGATGGCTGACTCGACGATATCATTCACTTCGCCAACTCTTAAACCGTAGCGCGCCGCGGCTTCGCGGTTAACGGTGAAGTCTAGGAAATAACCGCCAACGGTGCGCTCGGCAAACGCGCTGCGCGTGTTTGGTAAATCTGCGAGTTCTTTTTCGACTTGCACGGCCAGCTTTTGGATTTCGCCGAGATCTGGCCCGAAAACTTTTACACCGAGCACGCTGCGGAACCCGGTAGCTAGCATTTCGGTGCGCGTCTGGATCGGCATCCAGAAAATGTTCGCCATGCCGGGCGTCTTGATATTGGCGTTCAGCT
>QHOD01000031.1 GCA_003218615.1 Verrucomicrobiota bacterium | reverse complement strand
CACCGAATGCCGACTGGGCCTGCGCAATCGTTCCCTTCGCCGACACGTAATGATTGTTCTTGGGCGTATAGACCAGAGCGAACCCCTGGCTTGTCAGCCAGCTCTGGACTTGTGCCACTTGATTGGCGGTTGGAGCGAACTGTTTCCGGAATTGATCGGGTGTCAGGTAATGACGATACGACGAGCTGCGCGGATTGGATACGGCCTGCGCCAGTGCTTCGGCGCCACTGGGATTATTCCAGCCCAGATACATGCGGAATCCTAACTGATCACTTGCCTTGGCCCCGCCGACATAGTTTTTGGAGTTAGCCCAACTCGGTTTGCTCCCTTTGAGCGTCGATCGCGGCGATGGCGCTGCCAGAGCAACTATCGCTATCACGGCGGAGGAGAGTACTAGACATATTGAGAGGATTTTTTTCATAAGTTTTGGTTTACTGAAAGTGCGCGAGTCTAATAGGTGCGGCAAATCTGTCAATGCCTATTTCCCATAAAGAAGCGGCATTTTGCGCACAGATAAAAAAGTTAAATCGTGGATTGCCCGGCGCCTAGCACAAGCGCCACTACATGCGTCGTAATCACTTTTGTGGTGAGATCGTTCGGCTTTCCTCTGATAAAGAAATTTTTCGCGTATCAATGTTAATTTCGGCACGAAAATTGCCGATCCGTACCGGCCGCTGGAAGATGCGGATTCACGACCGCGCCTGCTGCACACGAAATTCGTCAGTCGCCTCGGGCGACCGCGTCGGCGAAGGCAAGATCGCCGGATTTCAAATCGAGTTCGACTTCTTGCGGTGTGCCGAAAACGCGCGCTCGCTTGTCGTCGAATTCTCCTTCCCATCGCGCGACTACAATCGTGGCCAGGCAGTTCCCTATGAGATTTACGCAGGTCCGTCCCATGTCCATCAATTCGTCGACACCAAAAATTACCGCCACACCGATCGGTCCGAGACCTGCTGGGAGGAAGCTGTTCAACGTTCCGAGGAGGACGACCAGGGATGCGCGCGGCACGGCGGCGACGCCTTTGGAAGTGATCATCAATGCGATCATCATCATGATCTGCCGATCCCAGCCCATGTGCTGACCGGTGGTGGCTTCGGCCGCTTGCGCCACGAACACCGAAGCCATCGCCAGATAAAGCGTCGAGCCGTCCAGGTTAAACGAATAGCCAGTGGGCATGACGAAGCCGACGATATGCTTCGGCACGCCGATCCGTTCCATCGATTCCATCGCTTTCGGCAACGCCGATTCGCTGCTCGTGGTTGCGAAAGCGAGCGCGGCTGGCTCGCGCACCGCGCGCACAAATTGCCAGAGCGGCACCCGCGCAATGAAAATCACAAGCCCGAAAATCAGCACGATAAAAATGATGAGCGCCAGGTAAAGGGAGAGCACCAGATTGCCGAGATTAACGAGCACCCCGAGGCCTTGTGTGCCGATGGTGTGCGCCATCGCTGCGCCGACACCAAAGGGCGCGAACATCATCACGTAGTTGGTAAACTTGAACATGATCTGGGAGAGGCTTTCCATCGCGCGAATGATTGGCTGTCCTTTCTCGCCAACCGCAGAGACGGCCAGCGCGAAAAGCACCGAGAACGCGACGATTTGAAGTACGTCGCCGTGCACCATCGCTTCGATAACGCTGGACGGGAACACATGCACGATAGTTTCAATCAGCGTCTTGGGATGGCTCTGGCCGATCGCTTTGATGATGCCGGTATCGCTCGGTGTGAGAGTGACGCCCACTCCTGGTTTCGTGAAATTCACTACGGCCAATCCGATGAACAGTGCGGCGGTCGTTACGAGCTCGAAATAAACCAGCGCCTTCACGCCCATCCGTCCGACTTTTCGCAAAGCTCCGGCGCCAGCGATTCCAACGACAATGGTTGAGAAGACAAGCGGAGCGATGATCGATTTGATAAGGTTTATAAAGATGTCGCGCAGAAAATAAACCGCGTTCCCCCAATCGGGTCGCAGCCAGCCGATCACCCCGCCGACGATCAGCCCGATCATGATCTGCATCGTCAAAGAAGGCCGGTACCACGGCCGGCGTGTTCGAGTTAGAGGACTCATTTTTTGTCCACAGATTTCGCAGATTGTCGCAGATTAAAAAATCAGGAACAGCAAATCTGTGTAAATCCGCGTAATCTGTGGACAATACTTTTTATCTATGTTCGTGACGCATCTGGAATGTACGGCCTGCGGTCTGCGTCACGAGTGGTCGCGCCTGCAAAATCTTTGCACCGCCTGTCACAAACCGCTGTTTGCGATTGTCGATCTTGCGAAGGCTGGTCGAGCCCTTACGCGCGAGGCGTTGGCCACGCGCGAGAAATCCTTGTGGCGCTATCGCGAAGTCTTGCCGTTGCCCGCCAGTGTTGAACCGGTTGCGCTAGGTGAAGGCGGGACGCCGCTGCTACGGGCGACGAAGTTTGCTGACGACGTCGATCTTTGGATCAAAGACGAATCACTGAACCCGACACAAAGTTTCAAAGCGCGCGGAATGAGCGTTGCAGTGTCCATGGCGAAACACCTCGGCGCGACAAAGCTCGCCGTCCCGAGCGCCGGCAACGCCGGCGGCGCGCTCGCCGCGTACGCCGCGCGCGCGAGATTGGAAGCACACATCTTCATGCCACGCGACACGCCGCGCGCGAACATCATCGAGTGCCGCGAACTCGGAGCGCACGTAACTCTCATCGACGGGCTAATCACCGATTGCGGCGCAGAGATCGCCCGACGCAAAGCGGACGAAGGCTGGTTCGACATGTCCACCCTTAAAGAGCCATATCGCATTGAAGGGAAAAAAACGCTCGGCTACGAATTGGCCGAGCAACTCGATTGGAAACTGCCGGACGTGATTTTGTATCCGACCGGCGGCGGCACTGGCTTGATCGGAATGTGGAAGGCGTTCGATGAAATGGAAGTGCTCGGTTGGATCGATCGGAAACGGCCGCGCCTGTTCTCCGTTCAAGCGAGCGGGTGCGCTCCGATCGTCCGCGCCTTTGAAGCCGGTGAAAAATTCGCCGCTGAGTTTCCAAACGCGCACACGATCGCTTCGGGTCTTCGCGTTCCAAAGGCGATCGGCGATTTCCTTATCTTGAAGATTCTTCGCCAATCCAATGGCGGCGCTGTCGCTGTCGATGATCAGGAGATTGTTCGGGTCGTGCGCGACGTTGGATCGACGGAAGGTTTGTTCGTCGCGCCGGAAGGCGCCGCATGTTTCGCCGCTTTAAAGTCTCTCCGCCGCGCCGGCAAGATCGACATCGGCGAACGTGTCGTCATTTTCAATACCGGATCAGGAATCAAATACCTCGACTGCTACGCGCTGTAGGGGCCTGACGGAGTCAGCGTGGCTTAATATCCCGCCGCTTGACCGTCTTTGCGTGATTCGCTCGCGCCGACGTAAACGCGCTGGCCATCGTGCATGTCCACTTTGATGGATTGATAGCCGCCGTAGCCGCCGACGTCGAATCGCACATCGTGACCTTTCTTGCGCAGCTCGCGGACTGTTTCATAGGGAATGCCGCTCTCGACTTCAACGTAGCCGCCTGATTCGGTCATTTTTTCGCCAGTCGGTTCGTTGTCGCCTTCGTGTTGCCAGCGCGACGCGTCGCCGGCTTCCTGCACGTTCAAACCGAAATCGATCTGGTTCGTTAGGACTTGGACATGACCTTGCGGTTGCATGCCGCCGCCCATGACGCCGAACGCTTCCCACGGTTTGCCATCTTTCATGACGAACCCGGGGATGATGGTGTGAAATGGACGCTTGCCCGGCGCGTAAACGTTCGCATGCTGCGGATCCATCGAGAAAAGTTCGCCACGGTCCTGAAACATGAAGCCGAGTCCCGGCACGACGATGCCGCTGCCCATACCGCGGTAATTGCTTTGGATGAGCGAGACCATGTTCCCTTCATCATCGGCGGTACACAGGTAAATCGTGTCGCCTTGATCCAGCGCCGGATTTCCCGGATCCACATGTTTGTTCGCGCGATTCGGATCGATCAACTTGCGCCGCTCGGCCGCGTATTCTTTTGAAAGCAAACCGGTCAGCGGAATTTTCGCGAACGCGGGATCGGCATAAAATTTCGCGCGATCCGCCCACGCAATTTTCTTCGCTTCGATCATCGTATGCAGCGTCTCCGGCGAATTTCTTCCCATCGCGCGCAGATCGAACCCTTCGAGAATGTTCAATATTTGGAGCGTGGCGATGCCCTGACCGTTCGGCGGCAGTTCGAACACATCGTAGCCGCGATAATTTGTCGAAACCGGCTCGACCCATGTCGATGCGTGCTTTTCGAAATCGGCTTTGCGCAAAAAACCGCCATTCTCCCGCATGAACTTGTCGATCTTGTCTGCGATCTCGCCTTTGTAAAAAGCGTCGCGACCTTTCTCGCCAATCAATCGCAGTGTTCTTGCGAGCGCCGGATTTTTGAAGATCTCGCCTTTTGCAGGCGTGCGGCCTTTGCCATCAAGCGTGTACGTTTCCAAAAATGCGCCGGGCAAATCTTTATAGAGCCGCGGACCAAACGCCCAGTAATACGCGATCAGTTCGGTCACCGGGAAACCTTCCTCGGCGTAACGAATTGCAGGGGCGAGATCGTCGCTCAATTTGAGTTTACCGAATTTCTTATGTAACTCGGCCCACGCATCCACCGTCCCGGGCACGCTGATCGGCAACATGCCCAGCGGCGGAATCGTTTCGCGATGCAGTTTTGCGAGCTCGGCTTTCATTTGCTCGTAACTCAAGCCGAGCGGCGCGCGTCCGCTGCCATTGAGCCCATAAAGCTTGTTTTCTTTCGCGCTGTAAACGATGGCGAAAAGATCGCCGCCGATTCCATTCGAGACGGGCTCCATCAAGCCGAGCGTTGCGTTGGCGGCAATCGCCGCGTCCACCGCGCTGCCGCCGTGTTTCAAAATATCGAGCCCGGCTTGCGTCGCCGCCGGAACGCTCGTGCACACCATTCCATGCCGCGCCAGAATTTCCGAACGAGTCGCGAAATTTTTGCCGGTGATCCGATCGATCTGAGCCTCGACCGGAAGATCGGTGACGACCATAAGCACAAATAGCCAGATCAAAGGAACGCGTTTCTTCATCAGTCGAACGTAGTTTGAAACCTCCCGCTGTCTAAGCAACCTAGTGGACGAGGCGATGCAGCGTCGGATCGCGCTCTTCGAACTGGATCGCCACAATTTTTACGCCATCTTCAGCGGCCGATTCAATTTTTCTATCGAGAATACGTTTCCGCAGACAATTCTTTTATTTTCTCTGTTAATCTTCCGTTCAGAGCCTGGCCGACTCAACGGGACACAGCTCGTCGCACCACATCTCAATGCGCGCGCGGATCTGGTCGCGGATTCTACGCGTGATGGCGAGGCGCTCTTCGCGTGTGCCAGTGAGCGCGGCGGGATCGGGAAAACTCCAATGCAAGCGCTTGGTCACACCAGCAAAGATCGGGCAACGGTTGGCGCTACTCTCATCACAGACAGTGATCGCGTAGGCGAACAGTTCGCCTGATTTGAAGACGTCGAACACGGATTGAGTTTGGTTTTGCGAAATATCAATCCCGATCTCCCGCATCGCTTCGACGGCGAGCGGGTTGAGCTTTCCCGGCTCGAGCCCGGCGCTGTGCGTTTCGAATTGATCGCCGCAAATCTCGTTTAGAAACGCTTCCGCCATTTGGCTGCGGGCGCTATTGTGAACGCAGATGAATAGAACTTTTTGTTTCATGATGGGTGATCCACCCTGCCATTATGAGTTTGATTTTCGTTTGTCGATAAAGATCGAGATTCGCTTGGCGAAGGCCTTAGCTGGCTCTGCGTAAAAGCGTCGTCCGAGCTCGAGCGCATCGCGATGCAATCGTTTGCCTCGTTTCCGGATGAGTTTTTGCAGTTGCACGAGTTCGTCGTAGAGCGCTTGATCGCCGCGTTCTCTGTCGAGGCGGGCGAGAAGAAAAGCAAAATCGTGGGCACGTCCGAGCAGTTCCCCGAGCGTTTTTGCGTCACTGGCAATCTCCTCGAGAACCAGCCGATTAAGCGGCCGCAAAATGCGCAACTGATACCACAACTCTTTAACGCTCATCCGCCAAACATGAAAACTTTCCGGGTCGCGTTTCTTAAGCGCTTTGGCCAGTCTGTTTTGTCCCCGCCGGTAACTCTTCGCGACGACGCCACATATTTGCTTCCACGTAATATCTGCTAGAGGCCATTTCGACATGCGTTCAGCAGCGCGTTCCAGTTTCGGGATCGCTTGTTTTTGCCACCCGGCAAACGCGGCGGAAAAACTTTCCCGCTCCAGCGACAACAGTTCTTCGATACGCGGAAATGGATTGTCTTTTGGTCCTTTTGCGGTCTCGGCACGCAATTGAATCAGTGTTTGCAGCCGCACCTGCGCATCGCGCAAATCGGAGACCAGCTTTCCGATCTTGCGCACGCAGCGATCCTCGCGGGCGTGGCAATTTCTTCCGACTTCGCTGATGGCAAGGCGCATCGCGGCGCGCAGCTTTTTTAGATGTTTGCGAACTTCGTGCACGGTCACGCCTCGTTCCTTGGCCGGGTGCCGGCACAATTCCAGAGCAGACTGAATCTGTTCGCGGAAAACCCGTTTCAGTCCGTCCGGCAACGGTTCGCGCAATTTCAAACGGAAGCCCATATTGTGGGATTACTCGTTGGCCAATCTCACATTGCTATAGCGCTTTTCGCCAGTGACCTCCCGCCCAAACCAGGAAGGAGGCTTGAATTTTCGGCACATTACACGGTCCGGGAACTCCACTTCCGCCACCACCAGATCGGCATGTCTGCCGCGATAAATATCAATCTCGATCAGAAGGTTTCTCCAGGGAATTTCGTAGCGCACCTTGCGCAATCTTCTGCCCGTGGTCGCTGGCCAGAGCGCGGCGAATTGTTTTGGGCTGAGCTTGATCTCACGCTCTTCCCGATGCGCGCCGCGGCCCACCTTGAAAGTTAGCGACGCGGCCTTCCCTTTTTTGCGAAGCCGCACATGTCGGCCCCCGGGTTCTGTCGCCAGATAACCTTGTGCGATGAGGTAACGCCGCGAGCGCTTGATCTTGTCAGGCAGCCACCTGACCAAATACTTCCGTTCGATCTCGCGGCTGTTTGGCATTCTGGTTCTCATTCGTGCGGAGTGAGGATGCTAACGGCAGTCCATCCCGCGGTCGAGGATTTCGCGTGGTAACCACTCGAATGCACACGAACATTCAGAGAAGCCCTGTGACGAAGACTATCGTTCATGGATTCGTGTTCATTCGTGTCCATTCGTGGTTGAATGCTGGTCGGTCCTTAACGGGCGGAACCAGCGCGGCAGAGAACGGATGGTAATTGACCAGCTCCAAAGTACCATCCTCGCGCTCGATCAGCGCGGAACAGCTTTCCACCCAATCACCGCAGTTGTAGTAGGTGACATCGCTAAATTGCCGGATTGCCGCGCTGTGAATGTGACCACAGAGAACCGCGCCAACAGAAAACTTCTGCGCATAGCGAACGATCTCTTCTTCGAAGCGGCCAATGAAGCTGACCGCGTCCTTGACTCGTTTCTTAGCGTAGGCGCTGAGCGACCAGTAACCGAGGCCGAATCGGCGGCGCACTAAGTTGATCGCCGGGTTGAGCGAGAGCAGGAACTGGTAGCCAACATCACCCGCAAAGGCGAGCCACTTCACGTTTTGCACGACCGTATCGAGTTCGTGTCCGTGAATGACGAGCATGCGGCGACCATCGGCCAGGCGATGAATGGCATGTTTCTGCACGGTGATGTTGCCGTAGGCGCCATAGAACTTGGCGAGCAGATCGTCGTGATTCCCGAGGATGTAAACGACGCGGGTCCCTTTACGCGATTTCCTGAGAATCTTTTGAATGACGTCGTTATGCTGTTGCGGCCAGTAAATCCCGCGCCGCAACTGCCAGATGTCGATCAAGTCGCCCACCACATAGAGCGTTTCAAATTCGTACTCGCGCAGGAAATCGAGCAGCGCGCCTGCGTTCGCGCCACGCGTGCCCAAATGAACATCGGAAATCCACGCCGCGCGCACGCGACGGACAGAATCTGATCCCCGCCCAAACGGTCGTTCGAAGGAAAATCGGGGTGTGGCTAAGGTTGCCATCTTACTTTCAAAAAGATCTGCGCTCTGATGCGGCCATAATTTGGCGAAAAGCCCGCCGAGGCGCTGTCCCGGCGGGCTTCCGCTAACCTAACTACGTGGTGCTTAATCAGAAGAGTTGATTTAGAACATCACCTGCACGCGCGCGATGACTTCATCGAAATTGTCATCGCCAAACTGCGGATTCGCTTCGCGAAAATCCGACCACGTATGGATGTAATCGACCATCAGCTTGAGATCGTCGCCGTGGATGTAGTAGTTCAGACCGCCAGTAATGGAGCGAATGCCATCGTTTGCTCTTTGCCCGGGGTTTAAATCCTGCCACTGAACCACAGCCTGAAGCTTCTTCGGTATCAGGAAGTAAGCTCCCTCAACATAGTATCCGCTTGTTGTGAAGTCGGCGAATCCTGGAGGTACACCATTCACGGTGCGACCGTTTACGTATTCCTCGAGGTATTCACCGATGAGATCGAATGGACCCAGTTTGAGCCATGCGTCCACGCTCCATGCCGTTCTTTCATCCGCCCCGGGCAAAGTAAAAGGCGAGAGAGAACCGTCGGCGTTTACCAATAGATTCAATGTCTGCGATATATTTGTTCCCTTGTCATCGCGGCTGTTCAGAACGTCAGCGCCAAGCTTCAAATAGGAATCCTGACCCCACACTTTGGCTTTAAATAGCGTTGACTCCAGTCGGCCCACATACATGAAGTTGTTGTTGTCGTTGACGCTCACGTTGCGGCCATTTCCATTGAAGATGCCAGCGTAATAGCTCAGCAAATCCTTCTGATCAGGCCAAATGCTGGCAAACGGTTTTCCCCAAAGTTGAACGCCGACCTGCCGCTCCGGCGTGATCGCGCCGGTGGGCAAGCTGCGCTCGATAACGTACAATGAAGTGTCTGGAGTAAGCTGCTCCAACCCAAACGGCGCCTTCCATTGACCCACCTTGATCTGCGCTTCTGGAAATTGATGCCAGTTGACGAAGATGTCCGTGGCCTCAAAGGCGGTGCGGCTTGAGTTGAGGCCATCACTATTCTCGAAGTCGCCTTCGATTTTAAAGTCGAAGTTCTCCGCAAAGTCGCCGGTGAGATTGATCCGTGCCCGGCGCAGGCGGAAGCGATCCTTCAACGCCGTCAATCCAAAGCGTCCCTCGAAAGCGGAGACGTCGCCGTCCTCGAAATTCGCCTGAATGAATCCACCCAGTACCAGCTTTAGTTCCACCCCGCGCTGCTGCACGTAAATCGGCGCCTTTTCTTCCTGGACAACGGCTTTTTCGATGTACGTTTTCCCGTCGTAACTGACTTTCGTTTTCATTCTGCCCTCAGGAGCAACCGCAGCCTGCTTCTTTAAGCCGGCAACTTCCTGTTCCAGCTCAGCGTTGCGTTTTTGCAACTGCTCGACTGCGCGCTCGAGTTTTTGGAGCCGCTCCGACTCGGACGGCGTCTGCGCGCCAAGCCGCGGCACCGCGAATAAGAGGATTGCAGCCAGGCTACTGCCCGCTACCCGTAAGACGAATTTCTTGATAAACATTAGTTTCTCCTTTTGTGACGAAGTTTTTCAGTGACCGCGATTGGTTTCTAGTAAACGCGGTCGAAACTAGAAGTCGATTGTTACAGCCGTATGACGGAAAAGTGACGATTCGGCAAACTTTGCTGACGCTGTGCCGCTCGTGGACAAGCGCCTTCATGGAGGCGGGGATAGCCACTCGGCCAGAGTGACTGGCCCTTGCGCTTAAGCGATTACGGTCAACTCGCGAATGCTTTCGGAGTCAACCGCCCCCTGCCTCTGATCGAGCGCTACGGTTGTGCTCTCTTGGAACCTGCAGGAGAAGTTGGCGGTGTCGCTGGTGTTGCGCTGCCTGCTGGCAAAACGCCGGCGCCGGAATCGGGTGCGGGAGAGGAACCCGGTGAAGATTGAGGAGGAGTCGTCGGCACTGGAGAAGTTTGCGGAGCAGTTTGTTGTTTCATCAGCTCACGCCGGAACGCGCTCTCGCCTGTCGTGCTCTTATGGGCATAAAGGATCGACAACGCGAAGGTGAGCGCAAAAAAAATGCCGGCCATCCAGGTCGTGAACTTCACCAACACGTTTGTGGTTTGCGCGCCGAAAATATTTTCCGTCACTCCCCCGCCAAATGCCGCGCCAAGGCCCTCGCTCTTCGGGCGTTGCATTAAAATTACGAACACCATGAGCAACGCCACGAGAACAAAGAGCGCCAGGAACAGATTGATCAGGAGGTTCATCGGAACGGGCAATATCAACACTAAATCACGAATGTCGAATGACGAAGCGCGTGAGTGAAATGTTCGTCATTCGGGCTTCGTCATTAATTCGTCATTCGTCCTTTGGATTTCGTCATTTCCTTTATCTGCTTCCAAATCGCATCCAGCTCCGCCAGATCGACATCACCAAGCCGCTTGCCTTGCGCTCGCAATGCATCCTCGAGTCGATTGAATCGCGCGACGAATTTGTCGGTAGCGGTTTGCAGCGCGCTTTCGGCATCGAGTTTGCATTTGCGCGCGAGATTGACGACTGCGAAAAGCAAATCGCCGATCTCGTTTTCCATCGCCTCTCCATCTTGCGACGCGATCGCCTGCTTCGTTTCGCTCAGTTCTTCTTCAACTTTCGCGATCACCTCGCCCGGTTCACTCCAATCGAAATTGACCCGCGCCACTTTCGATTGCACTTTTTGCGCGCGCATCAGCGCGGGCAACCCCGCGGGCAAACTATCAAGATAATGTTTGCTCGTTTTTTCCGCGCGCTTGATTGATTCCCATTGTTTCAGCACCGCGCCGCTGTCGCGTGCATCGCTTGTGCCGAAGACATGCGGGTGACGCCGGATGAGCTTCTCTGTCACGTCGCCAATGACATTGTCGATCTTGAACCGTCCGGTTTCCTGCGCGATTTCCGCATGCATGACGATTAGCAAAAGAAGATCACCCAATTCCTCGCGGAAATTTGCATCGTCTTTAGCGCGCACCGCTCCAGCAACTTCGTAAGCCTCTTCCATCAACTGAGGCAGCAACGATTCGTGTGTCTGCTCGCGGTCCCACGGGCAGCCGCCCGGCGCGCGCAATTTTGCGACGATCTCGCACAATTTGTTAAAGGCTGAGGGTTGAGAGTTGAGAGACTCAGGAGATTCCGCCATTGCGGTTCTCTCAACCATCAACTCTCAACTATCAACTTTCTTTCAAATTCGCCAGAGCGACCGGTGGGTGCCGAACTCGGAGATTTCGCCGGAGGTTTTCTTACTCACGTAAATCGTGATCGTGATCACGGTGATAAGAGTGCCGGCAAAGATAAACGCCACCAGCCAGGAAGGGATGGTTCCTACGCGCAAGGACCGATAAAAGCCGCCGACACTGTCCATCGCGTGCTCGGCGTGCAGAAAAATTTTCGTGATCCACGCCACGATGATGAGGATAAAAATGAAAATGTAATTTCGCTTTAATCGGCGACCGACCGCTTCCAGTTTGCTGATTTTGAAGCAGGGC
Organism: Verrucomicrobiota bacterium; assembly: GCA_003218615.1. Taxonomy (GTDB): domain Bacteria; phylum Verrucomicrobiota; class Verrucomicrobiia; order Chthoniobacterales; family UBA10450; genus Udaeobacter. The sequence goes on along the minus strand of QHOD01000031.1, from coordinate 343 downwards.
AAAATCAAATCTTCGCAGACCAGTTTTTTCCATTCGCCCTGCAGCAAATCCCGATTCTCCATCACCATCGGCACAAGGAAATGCGCCTCGAGCATGCGGACGCGCGCCCGGAACGCGTCATAGAATCGGTAGCGGCGCGCTTCGATCCAGAGCAGCACCCAGACGATGGCGAGATTGAAAAAGAAAATGATGTGCGGCACCTGGCGCGTGGAAAACGCGATGGTGATAATGGCGGTGCTGCTGGTGATGGCCCAGTTTGTGGTTACGTCGAGTCGCTGCCGCCAGACCATGATCCGGCTCATTTCGCCGCGATAAAAGTGGGACATCGCGTTGACATATCCCG
>QHOD01000251.1 GCA_003218615.1 Verrucomicrobiota bacterium | reverse complement strand
TCTGATGACAAGCGGTCTGGTCAAAACCAAAGACGATGCAGATGGCATGCCCGGACGAACATCCTACGATCGCTTCCGCGGACGAATCATGTTTCCAATTTGCAATGATGTCGGCGAAGTGATCGCGTTTAGCGGGCGGCTTCTGAAAGACGAGGAGGGAGCCGCCAAATACTTGAATTCGCCAGAGACACCGCTGTTCCGAAAGGGCAGCGTTCTTTTCGGTCTGGACAAGTCCAAGCGCGCATTAATTGAGGCGAGCTGCGCGATCGTGTGCGAAGGCCAGCTCGATTTGATCAGCTTGTTCGAGGCGGGAATCACAAACGTGGTCGCGCCGCAGGGAACGGCATTTACTGAGAATCAGGCCCGGATTTTAAAGCGTTTTGTCAACGAAGTTGTTCTTTGCTTCGACTCGGACGCGGCCGGGACACAGGCGGCCGAGCGTTCGCTGGATGCGCTTCTTCAAAATGATTTGATCGTGCGTGTAGCGGAGATGCCGCCCGGTGACGATCCCGACTCTCTGGTTCGCCGGGAAGGAAAAGAGAAGTTCGAGAAACGCATCGCGGGCGCACGCGACTTTTTCGATTACTGGATCGAACGCTCGGCGGCTGATGTCGATCTTGCTTCCTTAGGCGCGAAGACGCAGTTGGCACGAAGCTTGGCCGAGACTGTATCGCGCATACATGATCCGCTCATGCGCGGAGAAGTGGTGAACAAAGTGAGCGCGCGGCTTGGTGTCCCCGTTCAGGATTTTCAGACGCTCTTGCCAAAACCAAGGCGCGAGTCGCTGCGTGCGAGCGAATCGCGCAGCGGCGCGACTGCACCAGTGCCGCGACACGACATCGCCATGCTTTGCCTCCTCGCGCTGCGAGATGAGGCGGCGCGAGATTTTCTTCGCGAGCAAAATTGGCACGAAACTCTCGCCCAAGTGCCAGACGCGGAAATTCTTGTCCGTATTCTCGAAAGCGACTTGCGTCCCAGTGACGCCGCTTCACTCAATGCGTTTATGGCCACGCTTTCCTCGACAGACGAAGGCCTGGTTTCGTCCTGGTTGCTGCAAAAAGTGCCGTCCAATGCCGAAACGATGGTGGAAAAATGGTGGCTCGGTATTCGCCAGGCCGTGCTGCGCCGCCAGCTCGATGTGGCGAAGGACCGAATAAAGCTTCCGCAACTCAGTACCGGTGAGGTGGTGAATTTGCAGAAACAAATCCTTGACCTGCAAGAACAGCTCCACGAACTTTCGCAGCCCGCCGGCGCGGCCGAGAGCTGATTGCCGATCTAACGGGCGATAAATCGAAAGTCTTAGTCAAATTCTTAACCGCACAATCTTGGCCAGGCATTCGAAACGAAAGGGAGGCAGCCGACAGCCGTCGTCGCGACGGCGTAAGAAAAGCCGCCTTCACCGTGGTTCGCTAACAAAGCCTTCCGCGCTTCGGCGAAATTTGAAGAAACATCCAAAAATCGCGGCGTTCAGAGCCAGGCGGGTTGCGCTTGTTCGAGGGCGCCGCCGCAATGGCGCATCGCCGCCAACGCCGCGAATCGAATCCCGCGTTGACGGGGCCCATCTGCATACGGCGATTGAAATCCAGAGTCGTATTCGTGAATTGATCAAGCTGGCGAAAGAACAAGGGTACCTGACATTTGACGATCTGAACGAGGCGTTGCCCGAAGGAATTACCGAAGCTGATGAACTCGATCTCATTCTCACGCGGCTGCGCCGCATGGAGATCGACATTATTGAAGCCTCGGAGGTGGATCGCTACAAGGATGGGAAAAAAGAGGCGGAGGAAGAAGAAGAGGAAGAGAAACCCGAACCCAAGCTCGATATTCTGGACGACCCGGTGCGCATGTATCTCAAGCAGATGGGCCAGGTTCCGCTGCTGACTCGGGAGCAGGAGGTGGAAATTTCCAAACGAATCGAGGAAGCCGAAAACATGGTGCAGGAGCAAATCAATCGGTTCGGCTTTATCGCGCACGCCCATCTCGATCTTGCCAGGAAGCTCGCCGAGGGCAGGGAAAGGTTTGATCGCGTCATTCTCGACAAGAAAATCGAGAGTCGTGAACGGTATATGAAGAAGCTGCCGAACCTATGTAAACAGGTGGAGCGGTTGACCCTCTCGATCAGCCAGCAATACTGTGAGCTTTCGCGCAATTCTTCAAAGAGACGATCGCAGAAGCTCAAGTCTCTGCAAAAAGCGATGGCTTCGCTGCAAAGG
>QHOD01000250.1 GCA_003218615.1 Verrucomicrobiota bacterium | reverse complement strand
GGCCGGCGGCGCACTGCTTCGGAAAGTTGTCCGCCTTCCTCGTAACCCACGTAGCCAGGCGGCGAACCGATCAAACGCGAGGCGGTGAATTTTTCCATGTATTCCGACATGTCGATCTGTATGAGTGCGTCGGAATCGCCGAACATGAATTCAGCCAGCGTGCGAGCGAGATAGGTTTTGCCCACGCCAGTGGGGCCAAGAAAGACAAAGGAACCGATCGGGCGTTTTGGATCTTTCAAATCGGCGCGCGAGCGACGCAGCGCTTTGCTGATGGCAGTGACGGCTTCCTCCTGCCCGATGACCCGCTGCTTCAGCTCGGCTTCCATCATGAGCAGCTTTTGCGTCTCTTCCTGTTCCATGCGCTGAAGAGGAACGCCGGTGACTTTCGAAATGATATGCATCATGTCGTCGCCCGTCACCACCACTTCTTTTTCTTCGCGCTCCTCGCGCCATTTGTTCAGAATTGCGTCGAGCTTTTCTTTTGTTTGCTTCTCTCGGTCACGAAGTGCCGCGGCTTTTTCAAAATCCTGTGCTTTGATCGCTGCCTCCTTTTCAAGACGGATCTCTTCGATTTCCTTCTCGATCTCCTTGACATCGGGGGGCCGCGTCATGGCGTTGATGCGCGCCCGCGCGCCCGCTTCGTCCATGACATCGATGGCTTTGTCGGGGAGAAAACGTCCCGTGATATAACGATCGGAAAATCTGACCGCGGTCTCGAGTGCTTCGTCGGTAAGCTTCGCTTTGTGATGGGCCTCGTATTTCGGGCGCAGTCCTTTCAGGATTTGGATCGCTTCGTCCACGGTCGGTGCATCCACCTTTATGGTTTGGAAACGGCGTTCCAGCGCGGCGTCCTTCTCGATATATTTGCGGTATTCGTTCATTGTCGTCGCGCCGACACATTGCAGTTCCCCACGGCTGAGCGCAGGTTTGATGATGTTCGAGGCATCCATTGCGCCCTCCGCTGAGCCGGCGCCGACAATCGTGTGCAGCTCATCGATGAAAAGGATCACGCTCTTAGAACGGCGAATCTCGTCCATGACCGCTTTGATGCGCTCTTCGAACTGGCCGCGGTATTTTGTTCCGGCTACCATTAACGCCAGATCCAGGGTGATCACGCGTTTGTCGTGCAATAATTCGGGCACGTTGCCGTTTGCGATTTCCTGCGCCAGCCCCTCGGCAATGGCCGTTTTGCCCACGCCCGCTTCCCCGATCAAAACCGGATTATTTTTCGTTCTTCGGCAAAGCACTTGAATCACGCGCTCGATTTCATTGCGCCGGCCAATCACCGGATCGAGCTCGCCCTTTTTTGCCAAATCGGTGAGATCACGACCAAATGCACGCAGCGCGGGCGTCTTAACGTCTTTCTTCGTCGGTTCGCCGCTTTCCTGGTCCGCTTCGGGCGGCGTGAAATTCGGATCGAGTTCTTTTAGAATTTCGTTGCGGGTGCGTTCGATATCGACTTCAAGGCTCTTCAGCACCCGCGCAGCGACCCCCTCGCCTTCGCGCAGGAGCCCAAGTAAAATGTGTTCTGTTCCAACGTAGGAATGATTGAGCGCTTTGGCTTCCTTGCCGGCGAGCGCCAACACTTTCTTAACCCGTGGCGTGTAAGGAACGTTGCCGACCATTTTCGTCTCCGGCCCGGAGCCGACCTGCTTCTCCACTTCCATGCGCACAGTCTCAAGATCGAGACCCATCTTTTGCAAAACGTTTACCGCCACCCCCTGCCCCAGTTTGATCAGGCCCAAGAGCAGATGCTCGGTGCCGACGTAGTTGTGATTAAAGCGGTCGGCCTCCTTGCGGGCCAGCGCCAGAACTTGTTGCGCGCGCGGTGTGAAATTATTCATTATTCGATGGCTCGTTAGTCGAGCCATTGCCCGACTGCCTCGCCATCTTACTAATATCAGGTTTGGGGAAGAGTTTCAAACGGTCGCGGATAATTTGCGCGCGCAGATGGTCGCGTTCTTCTGCATTTAGTTTCTGTTGAGAGCTTTTCTGCAAATGCGCGGGCTGCGTGTCGATGAACAATTCGTCGATGGGCAAACGGCGTTCTTCCGGAAATGCACCGAGATCGACACCGAGTTTGATGATCGATAATAAATTGAGCGCTTCCTTTGAAGCCATCGCGTGCGCGTAGGTTAAAACACCGTAGGCGCGTCCGATCTGGTCCCAAAGCGTATTTGGTTTTTTCTGGAGCAAGATCTGTCGCGCGTCATGTTCCTTTTCGATAATTGTTTCAATCACTTTGCTGAGACGATTGATGATCTCGTCTTCCTTTTCCCCAAGCGTTGTCTGGTTCGAAATCTGGAAAAGATTGCCCATCGCCTCGGTCCCTTCGCCGTAAAGACCGCGTACCGCGAGACCGATTTTACTTACAGCCTGGATGACCTGATTAATCAGCTCACTTAAGACGAGCCCCGGCAGGTGCAACATCGCGGAAGCGCGCATACCGGTGCCAACATTGGTAGGGCAAGCGGTCAAATATCCGAGGCGTTGATCAAAAGCGATCTCCAGCTTGTCTTCGAGCGCACTGTCGATCTTGTCGACGAGTTTGAACGCCTGCCGCAACTGCAAACCGGAACGAATTGATTGCATGCGCAGGTGATCTTCTTCGTTGATCATGATGCTAAGGGTTTGGCGGCGATTAATCACTACCGCGCTGCCGGCGCCCTTGGCGGCATGTTCACGACTGATCAGGTGACGCTCGACAAGGACCTGCCTGTCAAGGGCCGATAGCTCCTGCAAGTTTTCGGAAAATGAATCCTGCATTTCTGGCAGCTCTTCCACACGTGATCTGAGCAGCTCCAGGATCGAAGTGCGTTCCGCTTTCTTGGCCCAACCCGGAAACGCGCGGCCGCGCAAATTGCGCGCCAGCCGAACCCGGCTGCTTATCACGATTTGGTGATGAGGCCCCTCACCGCGCAGCCATTCCCCGGCAGTAGCCATTACATTGGAGAATTTCATAACGAATTCGAGAGCTCGCTTTCAAGTTGTTTAATTTGATCGCGCAACGAAGCCGCAGTTTCGTAGTTTTCTTCCGCGACTGCTTTTTGCAAGTTCTCATTCAAGGCACGCATCCGATGGTTTAGTTCCACGAAACGATGCGCCCGTTCCGGCAATTTGCCTATATGCTCGGTGCCCTTGTGCATCGCTTTTAAAAGTGCGTTCAAGCCTTCAGCGAATGTGACATAGCACGCGCTGCATCCGAGACGGCCAGTTTTCTTGAAATCTGCCTGGCTAAAGCCGCATACCGGACACTTCTGCGTGAGCGTGCCTTTCTCGATCTCTTCCGAAGCACCGAGACCGAGGAGCAAATCCGCCAGTGCAAAGCTCTTGGGATCCTCGACACCCTTTTCCTTCGAACAGGCTTCGCACAGGTTCACTTTCTGCATCTTGCCGTCCTGGATCTGCGTCAGGAAGACTGTCGCATCATTGCATTTGCAAACGTCACACAACATTTCGCTTAATTAGACCTCGATATTGCGGAAACATTCAACCCCGAATATCTCCCGGGCACCTTCTGCTGCAGAATGGGTTTGCTCA
>QHOD01000249.1 GCA_003218615.1 Verrucomicrobiota bacterium | reverse complement strand
ACGGCCCGCGAACAGGAGCTTGATCTTCTTCGCCACCAGACCAACGAAATCCGCTCGGCAAATCTGGTCGCCGAGGAAGAACAAGAAATCGAGCAGCGCTACAAACTGGCGAGCAGTAGCAAACGACTGATCGAGCTGGCCAGCGCCGTCGCAAACAAACTTTCCGAAGCAGACGATTCCGTTCTCTCCCAACTCGCGGAAACCCAGCGTCTATTGCGTGAATTGGAAAAGATCGACAGTTCGATCGCGCAATTTTCATCGTCGCACGCCGCTACCGTGGTCGAACTTTCCGAGATCGCACGCGCGCTTTCCACTTATGCAGAAAAGCTCGATCTCGATCCGGAACAGCTCGCCGCGCTCGAACAGCGTGTTTCTCTCTTCGAAACCTTGAAACGCAAATATGGCGGCTCGATCGCGGACGTAATTGCATTCGGAGAACGCGCGGCCGAGCGGATGCGGAAAATCGAAGGACGCGACGCAGAGCTGGAGCGTCTCGCAAAAGAAATTGAGAACGTCCGCGCGCAAATGAACCGGGCCGGCGAGGCGTTGCGCAAACTGCGGGTAAAAGCTGCGCCAAAACTGTCCGACACCATCCGGCGCAACTTGCGCGATCTCGGGTTCCGCCAATCCGAATTTGAAGCAAAATTGACTGCGCTCGACGAACCGCGTTCAAATGGATTCGATTCGGTGGAACTACTTTTCTCGCCAAACCCGGGGGAACCGCTCAAACCGCTTCGCGCCATTGCATCGAGCGGCGAAATCTCACGCCTGATGCTCGCGATCAAATCTGCCATTGCCGCACACGACGCGATCCCGTTGCTCGTGTTCGACGAGATCGACACAAACGTGGGCGGAGAAATCGCGCACGCCGTTGGCGCCAAGATGCAAACATTGGGCCGCGATCATCAAGTGATTTGCATCACGCATCTGCCACAAGTAGCTGCGACTGCCTCTTCGCATTTTGTCGTAACTAAAGAGGTCGTGCATGGACACACGTTTTCGGATTTGCACGAGGTGAGCGGAAAAGCGCGCCGCGAAGAGATTGCGCGTATGCTCGGCGGGAGAAGCGAATCGGCTGTGCAACTCGCAGCCACGCTTTTGAAGGGACCGGTCGAACCACCACGGAGGACACGAAGAGCACGAAGGATCACAGAACGAAACGTTTGATGCCGTTTCGCAGCTTTGTGACGTTGAAATTGACAAGCAAGCCAAGCGGCACCTTGGTGAGTCGCATGTACGTAAGAATTTGGGCTTGATGGATTGGAAGAAGCGTTTCAACGCTTTTGATTTCGACGATGAGATCGCCACTTACGAGCAAATCGATCCGATAGCCGCAATCGAGCAGGAGGTCTTTGTAACGAACGGGCAGTGGCAACTCCATCTGAAACGGAATGCGCGCGTGCGAAAGCTCACAAGCCAGACACTGGTGCTAGGTCGATTCGAGTAGGCCCGGTCCGAGGTTGCGATGAACTTCGATTCGCATCCGATCACGTTTTGCGACAACTCATCAAATTCCATCTTCGTGTTCTTCGTGATCTTCGTGGTGATGAAGAATTCACCCGATTATTTTTTCACCGGACCGACGGGCAGAACAATTTTGCCGTACAATTCATTGAGGACTTGGGCGAGTCCGGCATAAATCGCGGAAAAGCCACAGAAGATTCCTTCGTAACCGGTGAGATGTTTGAAGCCGGGACTTGCACCGGTAAAATCGCCGATGGACAGCATGAAAAAAAGAATCGTCAATGTGCCGAAGACGACTTGCAATGCGCGATTGAGCCGCAAAGTGCCGAGGAACATGACGGCCGTGAACAATCCCCACATCGCCAGATAGGCCGCCATCGCCGTATCATTCGAGGGCGCAGCCCACCCTAATTTTGCCAGAAGAAGCAGCGCAACCAGCGAGAGCCAGAATAAGCCGTAGGAAAGAAACGCGGTAGTGGCAAATGTGTTTCCCTTTCTCCACTCCATGGTGCCCGCGACGATTTGGGCAGCGCCGCCATAGCAAATCCCCATCGCCAGAATCATGCTGTTGAGTTCGTAGAAGCCGGCATTGTGCAGATTGAGCAGCACGGTGGTCATGCCAAAGCCAAGAAGCCCGAGCGGAGCGGGATTTCCTGTCGTATCCTTGAGTTGGGTAACCGATTCGTTCATGGCGCGAGTGTGCGAACAAAAAGTTCGATAACGCAATCACAATATCGGCTGGAGTCACGCGCCGGGGACGCGTCTAAGACTGGACGCCGTATAGCGACGTGGCTACAACAGCGAGCGTGCTGAATTATATCTGGCTCGCACTGGTTTTGCTTGCGGTCGCAATCGGCGGCTGGAACGACCGGTTTAAAGAAGTGACTGCAGGGGCCTTCGATGGCGCCAAGACCGCGGTGACGATCGCTCTCGCTCTGATCGGCATCATGGCGTTGTGGCTGGGCGTAATGCGCCTCGCCGAAAAGGCCGGGCTGGTGCAGCGGATTGCGCGCGGCCTGCGGCCCGTCATGCGGCGGCTTTTTCCGGATGTTCCGCCCGAACATCCCGCAATGGGATCGATGGTAATGAACATGGCGGCGAACATGCTCGGTCTTGGCAATGCGGCCACACCGCTCGGTCTGCGCGCGATGCGCGATCTGGAGTCGCTTAATTCCCGGCCGGGCGTGGCGACAAATGCCATGTGCACTTTTCTCGCGATTAACACTAGCTCCGTGCAGCTAATTCCGGCGACGGCGATCGCGATTTTGGCCGCGTCCGGATCGACAAGGCCGACGGCAATTGTCGGGACGGCGCTTCTCGCGACGCTCTGCGCGGCCAGTGTGGCGATCATTTCGGTGAAACTTCTTGAGAAATTGCCGGTGTTTCGTGTTTCATCCTCGGATCAAAGAACCAGAATCGAACAAGATTCTGAGAAAAGGGAAATTAAGCAAGAAACCGGGATCAACGATCCCGGCTGCACCAGCAGCGTCGCAACGGAACCGCCGAAGCGATTGTCGATCTTGGGCTTGATCGCGTTGATCGGACTGGTTGCTTTTTTCATTCTGCTTTTTGTCCGGATGGTGGCGCCAAATTTGTTTGGTATTTCCGTGACGCAAGAAGCAGCGGCGCAGAATTTTTTTGTCCGCAGCGTAAACGCGTTGTCGATCCTGGCGATCCCGTTTCTGCTCAGCTTCTTTCCGTTCTACGCCGCGGCGCGCGGCGTAAAAGTCTATGACGAGTTTGTCGAGGGCGCGAAAGAAGGGTTCGGCGTGATTCTGAAAATCATTCCGTTCCTGGTAACCATGCTTGTCGCGATTGGGATGTTTAAAGGCGCCGGCGGAATCGATCTGCTCAGCCAGATGCTCTCGCCGATTTTGACGCCGTTACATTTTCCGACCGATCTTCTGCCGCTTGCGCTAATGCGACCGCTGAGCGGTAGCGGAACGCTCGCTTTGCTCACAGACATTGTCCATCGACTCGGGCCGGACAACATCGTCAGTCTCACCGCAGCGACAATTTATGGGAGCACCGAGACGACGTTTTATGTCGCGGCCGTTTATTTCGGGGCCGTTGGAATCAAGCAGACGCGTCACGCCATCCCGGCAGGTTTGCTGG
>QHOD01000248.1 GCA_003218615.1 Verrucomicrobiota bacterium | reverse complement strand
TAAATCCGCGCTTCGGCAATCGCCGAATCAGCGGCATTTGCCCGCCTTCGAACCCGAGCCGAATACTGCCGCCCGAGCGCGCCTTTTGTCCTTTGTGACCTTTGCCGCTCGTCTTTCCATGTCCCGAACTTTCACCGCAACCAAGACGCTTGACCCGATGTCGCGAGCCGGGGCGCGGCTGTAGATTATGGAGACGCATCATGATTGCCCGCCTTTCCATCGCCGGAATGAATTCCGCGCGCCTTGAAAATCTCTTCGCGCCGGCGGAGCGATCGCAACGCGGCAAGCGTCGCCTTCACCACGTTCGCGTGATTGCTTGAGCCTAACGATTTGGCCAGGACATCTCGAATGCCGGCGGCCTCCGCCACCGCTCGCACGCCTCCCCCAGCAA
>QHOD01000247.1 GCA_003218615.1 Verrucomicrobiota bacterium | reverse complement strand
TTCGTACAGCGACATCTTTTCCATCGATTTGCGCGCCGCCTCGGAGGCCTTTCGAATCGCCTCTGAAACTTCGTTCGCTTTACCGAAGCCGACGCCAACTTTCCCATCGTGATCGCCGGCCACGATTAATGCGCTGAAGCTAAAGCGCCGCCCGCCCTTTACCACTTTCGCGCAGCGATTGATGAAAACGACTTTCTCGGTCGTGTCGCCCTTTGCTGCGGGAGTTCTGTCGATATTACGCGAGTCTGGTCGCCTGCCTGAAAATGTTTGTGCCATGAATTAAAACTTTAAACCGCCTGCTCGCGCTGCATCCGCCAAAGCTTTCACTTTTCCGTGATAAAGAAACCCGCCGCGATCAAAAACGACTCGATCGACTTTCTTCGCCAGCAAACGCTCGGCGATCGTTTTGCCGATTTGTTCCGCGGCTGCGCGATTGGCCGCGGATTTATTCTTTTCGGTTGAGGCGCGCTCGGCCGTCGATGCCGCAGCCAACGTGCGGCCGGCGTCATCGTCAATCACCTGCGCGTAAACATGTTTGCCGGAAAAATGGACCGCGAGCCGGGGCCGTTCAGCAGTGCCGGTGACTCTTTTCCTGATCCGCTGATGGACGCGCTGACGCGCGAGCTTACGAGTCGTCACCATATTACTGGACGGTTTTACCTTCCTTGCGACGAACCTGCTCGCCCGCGTAACGGACACCTTTGCCCTTGTAAGGTTCGGGCGGATAGAAACGGCGTATGTCCGCCGCCACCTGGCCAACTAATTTCTTGTCGATGCCCTGGACGTTGATCTTGGTGTTATCCGTAACAGTAATCTTAATCTCTTTCGGAATCGAAAATGGAATCGGGTGCGAAAACCCGAGGCTCAAGTTGAGTGTCGATCCTTGCACCGCGGCCTTAAAGCCGACTCCTTCGATCTCAAGCTGTTTGGAGAACCCTTCGCTGACGCCCTGCACCATGTTATGCACGAGACTTCGCGAAAGCCCGTGTAACGCTTTCACGCTCCGCGTTTCTGCTTCGCGCACCACTGAAACGCGATTGTCTTTCACGCTCGCCTTGATATCGCGCGGCAGTCTCCAGCTGAGCTTCCCTTTTGGCCCCTCCACTGAGACCGCTCCGTCGTTGTCGATGTTGACTTTGACCTTTTCGGGAATCTCGACCGCTTTATTTCCGATTCGTGACATAAAATTACCAAACGTAGGCGAGCAATTCGCCGCCGATTTTTTGTTTTCTTGCTTCGCGCCCCGATAAAACACCGCGCGACGTGGACAGAATCGCCAATCCCATTCCACCAAGCACCCGTGGGATTTCATCCGCGCCCACGTACCGGCGCAATCCCGGCCGGCTCACTCGTCGCAGGCCGGCAATGGCACTCGTTCGGTTGGCCAATTTGTTGGTAATTTTAATGCGTGGATGCGCGGCGCTCGTGTCGATCGAATAGTCGGAAATGTAGCCTTCATCCTTCAAGATGCGTGCAAGCTCCGCCTTGATCTTCGAGTACGGAACAAACATCTCGGTCTTTTGCGCACGTGTGCCGTTGCGGACACGCGCCAAAAAATCGGCAATAGGATCTGTAACAGTGCTCATGAAAATCAGGCAGGTTGCGCGGCGGGCTTTCGCGCCCGATCGCTGAACGGCATACCCATTTCGCTCAAGAGCGATTTGGCTTCTTCATCCGTTCGTGCCGTGGTGACAATTGTAACATCAAATCCGATGTTGCGCTTGATTTTATCGAGCTCCACTTCCGGAAAAATTGACTGATCGGAGATGCCGAGGGTGTAGTTGCCGTGCTTGTCAAAACAGCGGGGCGAAACGCCGCGGAAATCACGAATGCGCGGGAGCGCTGCCTTGATGAAGCGCTCGAGAAATTCATACATACGCTCACCACGCAATGTGACTTTCGCTCCAATTGCCTGCTCCTTTCGCAGTTTGAAATTGGAAATGCTTTTCTTGGCCAGCGTTTCAACCGGCCGCTGGCCCGTGATCAAGGCCAGTTCCGCCTTGGCTTCCTCTAACGCCTGTTTCACGTCCGATTGCGAGCCGACGGAGGTGTTGATCACGACCTTCTCCACCTTCGGAATCTGGTGAAGGTTTTTATAGCTGTGCTGTTTTTGCAGCGCCGGCATTACGCGCTCTATGTAATCGCGATAAAATTCGTTTTTCATTTTCAAACTGTCATTCTGGTTGAGCGAAGAATCTCACCATCAACATCCAGGGTCACTTGCGCGCTCCCTCGCTCCGGTCGGGATGACCGCGTTTTTTCGCTTTCGATTCGGCGTCTTTCACCGGCTTCCCGTCCCGCTCGATCAATTTCACGTTGGAAATATGAATCGGACCTTCGCGTTCCGCGATCTTGCCACTCGGGTTGTCCTGCGATTTCCGAAGGTGTTTCTTGATAATCCTTACTCCTTCTACCAGCACACGCTGTTTCTGCGGAAGCACCGCCAGGATTTTTCCGGAGGAACCTCGAAAATTCCCCGAGATTACCTCGACCTGGTCGCCCTTCTTTACGTGACACCTGATGCGGCTCATAAAACTTCCGGGGCAAGCGACACAATTTTCATGAAATTACGATCGCGCAATTCACGGGCGACCGGCCCGAAAATGCGGGTGCCGCGCGGATTCAAATCTTTGTCGATGATCACGATCGCATTGTTATCGAAGCGCAACAGAGAACCATCCTCACGCCGGATTGGTTGTCTTGTGCGAACTAATACCGCACGCACGACTTCGCCCTTTTTGACTGTTCCCGTCGCGCTCGCTTCTTTTACGTTCGCGGTGATCACGTCACCGATCCCGGCATAACGCGTCTGTTTGCCGATCACACCGATCATTGTTGCCATGCGCGCGCCGCTGTTGTCCGCCACATCAAGTCTGGATCGAATTTGCACCATCGAATTTTCCTCTCCCTCTTCCTCTTCTCTCTACTTCTGCAAGACCTCCACCAGTCGCCAGCGCTTCAGTTTGCTCAGCGGACGCGTCTCCATGATGCGAACCGTGTCGCCGGTTTTCGCTTTGTTCTCTTCGTCGTGCGCATAAAATTTTCTCATCTGGTTGACG
>QHOD01000246.1 GCA_003218615.1 Verrucomicrobiota bacterium | reverse complement strand
TCGCGATCAGGCGGCTCGTATCATGTCGAGCTTGGATATTATCAACCGGCTGATGTTTGGAATTCTGTCGCTATATCTGATGAAGTGACCATGCCGCGCGACGATTTCGCGGACGAAAAAGATGTCGATTTTGCCACGATTCCACTTCATCTGAGCTTTCAGCGCCTGATCGATCTCCTTCGTGCGTCCAGTACCGATGCTTTGACGGAGATCATCGCGCGATTGCAAAAACGAGCCTTGAGTGACGAGGACGGGGAAATGTTGAGCCCGGAGGAAAGGGAAATTCTTCGCGCCATGAATTTGTCGCTCGATGAAATCGGCGCCGCCCGCCGCGCCTTCATGGATCGCGCAGCCAATAGAAAACTGCGCAAACGCACCGAAGCAATTCTCGGCTTCGGGTCGAGCAGCCCGATGAATGGATTTGGCGGGAGCAGTTGGAGCTAATCGTCGCCAGCTACCGGGTCAGCTTGATCCCCTCCGGCATTTCCGGTGGCGGTGCTGAGATCCGGCTGTGGCGCTTGCCGTAACTGAAGTAAAAGACAAGACCGATGAAGAGCCAGACGATCAACCGCATCCAGTTGGTCCAACCCAGTCCGTAAATCATTGCGCCGCACACGATGATGCCGAGGGTGCAGACAAGGGGCGCAGCCGGGACCCGGAATCCGCGCTCCAGTTCTGGGCTACGCACTCGCATGATCCAAATGCCGGCGCATACGAGAATGAACGCAAACAGCGTTCCGATGCTCGTCATTTCACCAGTCACATCGGCCGGAACGAATGCCGCGAGCAGGCCGGTAAAAACAAAGAACAACATATTGGATTTGTACGGCGTTCGGTAACGCGGATGGACGTCTGAGAAAATCCGCGGTACTAATCCGTCGCGACTCATGGAAAAGAACACTCGCGATTGGCCCAGTAGCATGACCAGAATGACCGATGAAAACCCAGCCAGAATTGCGACCGTGACTGATTTCGAGAGCCATTCGTAACCGGTCATGTATTTGGTGATCGCGAACGCCACCGAGGCTTCGCGGCCAGCCGCGCGAAAATCCTGAACTGTAGCAACGCCACTCAACACGTAAGAGAACAAGACGTAGAGAATCGTGCAGAAAACGAGCGAGCCGAGAATCCCAATTGGCATGTCGCGCTTGGGGTTTCTCGCTTCCTGCGCGGCGGTCGAAACGGCATCGAACCCGATGTAGGCGAAGAAAACGACGCCCGCGGCGCCCAGAATTCCGAGAATGCCGCCGTAGTGGTGCGTGATGCCCTGCGGCGTCGTGTAACTCGTCGGAGCTGGAACTATCGGCGTGTGGTTCGCCGGATTGATGAATTGCCAACCGATCCCAATAAAAAGCAGCACTATGCTTACTTTGAGGATGACAATTAAACCGTTGACGAACGCCGATTCTTTCGTGCCCCGAATAAGTAGGAGCGTAAGTATGAGCAGGATGAACACTGCCGGGACGTTCATCATGCCGTATAAGCCTCCCGGGTCATGTTCGAACGGGGAATGCGACCACTGATACGGGATTCGCATGTTGAACCAGCTGAGAACGCGATTGGCATACTCGCTCCATGCGGTCGAAACTGTGGCTGCGGCGACGGCATATTCGAGAATAAGATCCCAGCCAATGATCCAGGCGACCAATTCGCCCATGGTCGCGTAGGAATAGGTGTAAGCACTCCCGGCAACGGGAATCATCGATGCAAATTCGGCGTAACAAAGGCCCGCGAAGGCGCAGCCGATCCCCGCCACAATAAAGGAAAGCACAACCGATGGACCCGCGCGGTCAGCCATCGCCGCCGCGGTGCGAATAAACAAACCGGCGCCAATGATCCCGCCGATTCCGAGCGCGACCAGGTTCACCCAACCGAGTGAGCGTTTGAGGCTGTGTTCGCCAACTTCATCGGCTTCTTTCATCAGCCGATCCAGCGGCTTCCTTGCGAATAGATTTGCCATGCGTTCGCTTTCTTCTTGCTTGTTCGTCGTTTCGGTTTCGCTAAGTGCGTTGGTCGGGTGACGGCGCAGGAACGTTTGATTTTCGCCAGAGAAAATAAATCGGCACGCCGGTCAGCACGATGATCAGACCAGGCCACGTCGTCGCCGTCTGATACATAAAAAGCACCACGAGAATCACGGTCGCGCCGACAATGTAGACCGCCGGCACGATTGGGTAACCGAATGCCTTATACGGCCGCTCGGCATCAGGTCGTTTCCACCGCAGCAAAAACAGCCCCATGATTGTCAAAATATAAAAAATGAGCGCTGCCGAGATGACGTAGTCGAGCAGATTGCCGTAAAGATTGCCGTAACCTGTTACATTGCCGGCGGCATCGGTCTTCACGGTTCGGGGCAGGACGAGAGCGCCAGCCCAGATGCCTTGAATGATCAAGCCCCACGCCGGCACGTGATATTTGTTCAGTTCGCCCACCCGACGAAAGAAGAGGCCGTCGCGCGCCATCGCATAGTAGGCGCGCGCGCCGGCGAGAATCAGTCCGTTATTGCAGCCAAAGGTGGAAACCATGATAGCAACGGCCATGATGGTCGCGCCCGCGCCGGGAAAAATTACGTTGGCCGTCTCCGACGCAACGCGATCGCTCGGCGCATTCTGGATTGCGCCGAAAGGGAGCGCCGCCAAATATGCGACGTTGGCCAGAAGATAAAGGCCGATCACCAGAAATGTGCCGAACGCGAGCGAGAGTGGAATGTTGCGCCGCGGATCCTTCACTTCTCCGGCGGTGAACGTAATGTTGTTCCAGGCGTCCGCGGAGAAAAGCGAATTGGTCTGCGCCACGCAGATCCCGACGAAGAGTCCGAACGCGGTCGCGGCGGTCAAGCCCTGGCCGACATCCTGCAAACCGCCGCGTAACGTCCAAAAATCGCTGAAGTTCGCTGCGCCTGCACCCGACTTCACGCCGACGACGATGCCGAGCACAATGAGCGCGATGAGCGCACCTGTCTTCGCCGTCGTGAAAATATTTTGGACGAGCTTGCCGAGATTCAAGCCGCGCGTGTTCATGAATGTCAGCAGCGCGATCATCGCCAAGCCGATGAACTGCGCTGTGGAGAGAGAGAACGCATAGCCGCCAAAACGGATCGGTTCGACGAAATAGTTCGACTCCGACACCCAGGGGATCAGAACACCGGTGTAACGCGCAAACCCGACAGCGACCGCCGCGATTGTGCCGGTCTGTATAACGAGAAAGAGCGTCCAGCCGTAGAGAAAACCCCACAGCGGCGAGAACGCTTCGCGCAAATAAACATATTGCCCCCCGGCCTTCGGCATCATGGCCGCCAACTCGCCATAAGAGAGCGCGGCCATAAGCGTGAGCAGGCCGGTGACGAGCCAGACAACAAGCAACCAGCCGGGCGCGCCAACCTGCCGGGCGATGATTGAGGAGACGATGAAAATGCCGGAGCCAATCATCGACCCCGCTACAAGCATGGTCGAATCGAGCAGTCCAAGTCCTCTGATGAATTTGTTATCGGCGGCGGGCGGCTGAGTCATTGGGCGCGTCTGAGTTTTGGTTCGTTCGGAATTGGCCGAGAGTTAATCATTACTCAGGCGGGTCGAGCAACCCGAAAAACATTCAGCGTTTTACCACGCGAGTCGAACTGGAAACCGCTTTCGTGCAAAAGGAACCATGCTATTCTCCCGCCGCGTGAAACTCTCCGCTCACTCGTTTCTCCCAAAAATTTTCGTCTCGATCTTGTCTGCAGGTCTGTCGCTTGCCCCGCAATCTCCCGCCGCGAATCGGACCTCTGTCCGTCCGTCTGCTCAATCAACTCCGCAATTTGAAGCGCTGCCGCTCGTGCGTTCGCGACAAAATCACCTCCTGGTGCGCGCTTACATCAATGGTCGGCCCGCCTGGCTCGGCGTTGATAGCGGCGCGCCGGTGAGCGCAATCGCCGTGCATCGCCGCGAACATTTTCGGCTTACGCCAATCACGGCCAAATCGAATCTGCCCGCGCGTATTCAGATTAATGGCGCATTTAATAATGTCGCGATCGCGCGTGAGTTGCGCCTCGGTGCGCTAACTCTGGTGGATGAGCCGGTGGTTGCTATCAATCTGGGAAACTCTGCTCGCGCCGGGCGATTGGACGAGCAGGAAATCGACGGCCTTATCGGAGCCGATATTCTCTTCCCGACCAAAGCGGTGCTGGATTGTCAACGGCAACTGCTCATTTTAAAAATCGACCCGGATATAGCTGGGAGCGCTCCCGGTTTCGACCGCCGCGGATTGCAAGCTGTGCCAATTCAAGTCAGCGACAGTTTCAATTTGTATGTTAGCGCTTCTATTAACGGCAAGCCCGCCAGGCTTATGGTCGACACGGGTTCCTTCGCCACGCTGCTGCATCGCTCTTTCGTGCGGCGCATGCGGATCGCCACCCGCGGGACGCCGTTTAGTTCTTCCGCCGTGAATCTAACAGAGCGTGGCGTGCGGGTGGCGCGCATTCGCAAGCTGTCGGTAGGCTCAGTGGACATTATCGGCAAAGAAGTGGGCGTGATCGATCTTGAAGGGTTGATTCATGACGGATTATTGCAGGGTTCACCCCCTGTCGCCGGTCTGCTCGGCGCCGAGCTTCTCAACCGGCATCATGGCATTATCGATTTCGGTACGCGCACGCTTTATTTAAAAAGATAAGAATGGCAGAAAGCACTAAGCACGGAGGCTGTCTATGCGGAGCGATCCGCTATGAAG
>QHOD01000245.1 GCA_003218615.1 Verrucomicrobiota bacterium | reverse complement strand
TCGAACGGCACAACGACATGGTCGAATTCGCCGGCAAAAAGTTGCAGCGCAAGAAAAGCGCTCGTCATCCTGCCCGGGACAGCGATTTTTTTGCCGTTTAAAAAATCTCGGCGCTCCGCCTCATTGAATGTTGAATGTTGAATGTTGGATGTTGAACGTTTTTCTATAAGAATAGGCCCATACCCATCGCCCATGCTCGCGCCGCAGGGCAGCAGCGCATAGCGTTTACTCACGTATGCATACGCGTGGATTGAGATGGCGGAGATGTGCAGTTCGCCTCGAAGCGCTCGTTCATTCAACGTCTGAATATCTTCCAGACGATGCTCGAACCGATAACCGCGGAGATCGATTTTGTTTTCCGCTATCGCATAAAACATGAACGCGTCGTCCGGATCGGGTGAATGACCAAGCGTGATGACATCTCGGGCGGGCGCCATAAGCGGATGCTATCTGTGGGAATAAGCCGTGCAACAAATCGCCCGCAGGAAATAAACCGTTGCAGTTTGCGTTCGCGAAGCTGTTCCGATAGCCTCAGGAGCATGGCGAGGTCTGGTCTTGGCAAAGGTCTTGGCGCACTCATTGGCACTCCAGCAACCTCTCCACGACCGGATGTCGCCGAATCGGGCGAGAGAGTTCACCAGGTTAATCTGGCAAACATTGTCCCCAGCGCTTTGCAGCCGCGTAAAGATTTTGGAGCGGAAGCGTTGCAGGAACTGATCGATTCGATTCGGCAACACGGCATCATTCAACCACTCATTATCAGGCAAATGGGCGCGCGATTTGAATTGATTGCGGGCGAGCGCCGCTGGCGCGCAGCTCAGGAAGCGGGCCTTACCCAAGTGCCGGCCATTGTTCGAAGCGCGAGCGATGTGGAAGTCCTCGAACTTTCCCTGATCGAGAACTTGCAGCGAGCCGATCTGAACCCGGTTGAAGAGGCGCAAGGCTACGCCAGGCTAGCCAACGAATTTGGGATGCGACAGGAGGACATTGCGCTAAAAGTTGGGCGCAGTCGGGCGGCAGTGGCCAACGCAATGCGTCTCTTGGATCTGCATCCGCAGGTCCAAATCTGGCTTGCTCAGGGTTTAATTTCGGTTGGTCACGCGAAAGTATTGCTCGCCTTGAAAGCGCCGGACGAACAACTCCTGGCCGCGGAAACGGTTTTGCGTCGCAACGCCACGGTCCGCTCCACGGAGCGGCTGGTGGCCCGGCAGCTTGGAATTGGCCGTTCACGTCGAAAATCCCGAAGTGTCGGGACTGAACAGACTGTCAGCTCCGCGGCAATCAAGGATTTGCAAAGTCGGCTACAAGAGCACCTCACAACGCATGTGACCATTCATCACGGAGAAAAACGTGGGCGGATCGAGATCGAGTACTACGGCAACGATGATCTGCAGCGGATCGTTACTGCTCTCGGCCTGACGCCGGGCGAGAGCTGAGTTCGCTTGCGCTGCGTCGCCTCGAAGCGGGTCGCTAATGTTGTAGCCGGGATCGGTGATGCCGGTCTTCGAAAACCTGCGCACTGCCGGCCGGGACCACCGATCCCGGCTACAACGGCGAGGATTACGCTCTGGCCGGAGTCATCGATCCCAGCTACAAGGGACCAGGGTATATGCATAAACATCTGCGCCGACTCGAACGCGTCTGGATCGATTGGCCGATTTATTTCATCACGACTTGCACTTCCAAACGACGATCAATTCTGACGTCAAAAGAAGTTGCAAAGATTCTAGTCGACGAATGGCTAAACGCGCATGATCGACATGGCTGGGCGATTGGACGTTATGTCATCATGCCCGATCATGTGCATTTCTTTTGTTCAGCAGAGTTGGATGCCAAGGCGCTGCCAACGTTTATGCAGGCATAGAAACAGTGGACGAGTAAGCGGATGGCACGCGAGCTCAACTTTTCCGGAAACATTTGGCAGGAGGAATTCTTTGACCACGTTCTGCGATCCAGTGAGAGCTACAGTCAGAAGTGGGATTACGTCAGAGAGAATCCGGTGCGTGGTGGATTGGTTGTAAGTTCTGATCAATGGCCATGGCAAGGCGAGATCGAGTCGCTAAGGTTGTAGCCGGCATCGGTGATGCCGGTCTTCGAAACCTGCGCGCAGCCGGCCGGGATCACCAATCCCGGCTACAACGCCGCCGCTCTGCGTTTTCTTTCGTTAGGCGGTTACATCCATTCTCTCTCGCTTCGTTGGTTTTCGCCCTCGTCGTCTCAATCAGCGGCGGCGGATCAGTGCGCGCATCAGAAGCGAAGATTTGGGAAGAGTTTTCCGGTGAGAAAGCTCTGGCTCACGTCGAGCGACTGGTTGATTTCGGGCCGCGCCCGCCTGGGTCTGACGGCATTGAAAAATCGCGGGACTACATAGAAAATCAGCTCCGGCTCTCAGGGTGGCAGGTCACCCGGCAGACGTTCACCGACGACACGCCGCGCGGCAAAGTTCATTTCGTGAATCTCATTGCGCGATTTGCGGGGCAGGGGAAGGCCGCGCCTTCTTTTTTGTTGTGCTCCCACTACGACACAAAGACGTTCGACACCATTCGCTTTGTCGGAGCGAACGATGGGGGCTCGAGCACGGGTTTGCTCTTGGAATTGGGTCGCGTGCTCGGAAGGCATGGAAATCTGGCCGCCAGGATTGAACTGGTGTTTTTTGATGGCGAGGAAGCTTATGACCATTACTCGGAGAACGACGGACTTTACGGGAGCCGTTATCTTGCACGGCAGCTTCAAGCCAGCGGCGCGAAACAATTCCGCGGCGGCATCTTGTTCGACATGGTAGGCCAGCGTTCCTTGAAAATCACGCTGCCAATGGATTCGCCCGCCGAGATGGCGCGAGATATTTTTGCATCGGCCGAGGCGCTGAAATTGCGAAGTTATTTTACTTATCTGGATCGAGAGATGATCGACGATCACACCCCGTTGAACGCACTAGGCGTTCCGACAATCGATCTAATCGATTTTAGTTTCGCCTGGTGGCACACAGCCGACGACACGATCGACAAGCTCAGCGCCCAAAGCCTGCAGATCGTCGGTTCAGTCGCCGCGTATTATCTGTCTGAGTTAGCGCTAAAATGAAACGCGGATGTTTCGGGCGGGCCGGGGTCATCGACCCCGGCTACAACGATGCGCGCGTTCGCGCGAAACGAGGCGCGGTTATAGCAGAAACTATAAACATGTCGCGCCTACGGTGCTAAGGCTGCATTTGCGACGCGCATGTTCGTGTTGCGATTTCTTTGCCGGCGTAAAGCTCGGTTGGGAGCGCAATGTTTCTAAACTTCCGCGTTGCCTGCCGGCGTTTTTGCCCGCAGTTTGGATCAAGAATTCCACCTCGGCGGAGCGCCTTACGTCCATGTCCCATCCAACGCACAAACACATTGGAGTGATCGGTCTTGGAATTATCGGTCGTGGAGTGAGTGAGAATCTGCGCAGGAAAGGTTTCCAAGTCTTCGTTTGGAATCGAACGCCGCGTCCGGTTCCAAATTTTGTCGGGTCGCCTGCGGAACTGGCCGAGATCTGTGATTGCGTCCAGATTTTTGTTTCCGACGACGAGGCCTTGTTGCAAACCGTGCGGCGGCTGAGCGAAAAACTCACACCGAAACATGTTGTCCTTGCACATTCCACCGTCGCTCCAGATTCCATGCGTGCGGCGGCAGAAATTGTCGAGCATCGCGGCGCGCGCTTTGTCGAGGCGCCGTTTACCGGCAGCAAGGCTGCGGCAGAAAAAGGTGAATTGGTTTATTACGTCGCGGGGAATGAGGCAGCATTGCGGGATGCACGTCCCATTCTTGAAGCGAGCGGCAAAGAGATTATTCAAATCGGCCAGATTGGCCAGGCGACGGCGATCAAAATCGCAACCAACATGATCACGGCCGCGAGCGTTCAGGCCGCGGCGGAAGCCCTGGCGCTCATCCAGGCGTCAGGTTTGCCTTTGCAAAAGTTCGTTGAAGCGATGCAAGCCAATGCCAGTCATTCCACGACTTTGGCCATGAAAATCCCGAAAATGATCGAACGCGATTTTGAGCCGCACTTTTCCGTAAAGCATATGTTGAAAGATATACAGATCGCCAATCGACTCGGCTTGTCGCAAGACCTTGAACTGGCGGTGACCGCCGCCGCCCGCGACCAGTTGCTCGAGCAAATCGAGCAAGGTCATGGGGATGACGATTATTCCGCAGTCGCCCGAAAGTATTTGCCCAAAACCGAACCCGCCGGTTCCGAAGAGACTCAAACAGCGGACGAGCAGGTGCAAACCAGCGCGGAGGCAATTATTCCGGTTCCCGAGACGGAAGAGCCAAAGCTCGAACAGGAAAATCGTAACGTGACTGCGGGCGAAACAACGGCGCCGGTTTTGCCCGGCGGAAATGCAAAAGAAGAGACAGATTTGCGGCGCGGCTTTCTCAGGCAGCTACTCCGCAGGGCACGCCAATTGCTAAAACAGCCTGTCTCGCCAAAACAGGGATGACGGCGTCGCTTCAATCTGGGCAAGCCGCCTTTCTTGATCTCTCTGGACGGACAAAGCTTCGTATAACGGGCAACGACCGTCTTCGTTTTCTGAACGGGCAGCTCACCAACGATGTGCGCAAGGCTACCGAAACGGCGGCGATTGAGGCCTGCGTGCTTAATGCGAAGGGTAAGATAAATGCTCACATTTTCGTTTCCGCCGCGCCGGATTGCTTTTTTATCGACGCCGCTCCTGAACTTCGAGAAACACTCGTCACCAGACTGGAGCGCTACGTGATCGCCGATGACGTTCAAATTGAGGACGTCACCGATCAATTGTCGATCTTTCACCTATTATCGCGGACCGCGCCAAATCTAGGCGCGCGGCGAATTATTTCTGCGCACCGTTTCGGTGAGACCGGGTGGGACATATGGACTGAGCGAGTTGTTTATGATGCCGTTTTGCAGCAACTGTCGCCGACATATGGCCTCCTTGACCATGCAGCCGCAGAGATCGCTCGCATCGAGCACGGTATACCTCGCTGGGGCCGCGAACTTACAGACGAGATTATTCCGATCGAGGCTAATCTGGAAGAGCGCGCGATCGATTATGAGAAGGGTTGCTACATTGGTCAGGAAGTGATCTCGCGGATTAAGATGTCCGGCCAG
Organism: Verrucomicrobiota bacterium; assembly: GCA_003218615.1. Lineage (GTDB taxonomy): Bacteria > Verrucomicrobiota > Verrucomicrobiia > Chthoniobacterales > UBA10450 > Udaeobacter. The sequence goes on along the minus strand of QHOD01000245.1, from coordinate 1,533 downwards.
ACGAATAAACGATTGCGCGGCTTAATTTCTCTGGAGAATATTCCGTTGCAGCCGGGGATGAAACTGGCCGCCACGTCGGCGAAAGGCAAAGAAGCCGGTTGGATCACGAGCGCGACGCGCAGCGAGAAAATTGGGAAAGAGATCGCGCTCGGTTATGTCAAACGCGGCTTTAACGATCCCGGCGCTAGGCTCGACGCGCTCACGTCGAACTCCGGTACGGCGATAGCCATTGCAATTGAAGTGGTTCCGCTTCCGTTTAGCTGAACGCGCGTCAGCGGCTCTTCTTATAATCTCTTTTGTTTTCGGAAGTTGCGTAAAATTAGCCCTTGCGTTTAAAACATCGCCACGTGTAATGTCCCACACTTCAGTTTGTTGGTTACTCAATTGACAGTCACTTTATGAATCAACGGTTAATCTCAGAAATTGGCCGCACCCAGCGGCTCGAAATTCTCAATTCACTCAAGCGGACGCGCGGAATGTCCGTCAACGAGCTCGTCGGAAAAATGAAGATGAGCTATATGGGCATCAAGCAGCATTGCCTCACTCTTCATCGCGATGGCTACCTGGATACCTGGCGCCGTCCACAAAGAATGGGGCGCCCGGAAATGGTTTACCGGCTTACGCGCCGCAGCCACGATCTTTTTCAAGCCGACAGCAATCAATTCACGTTCGACCTGCTGAAATCGGCCCAGGAAATTTATGGGACAAACGCGCCGGAGAAGCTTCTTTACAATGTTTTTGAAAAAAAGACTGCGGCACTAAAAACGAAGGCGAAGGGAAATACAGTGGCGGAACGCGCCAAATGGCTTGCCCGGTTCCGTGACGGGGAAGGCTACATGACCCAGCTCGTAACCGGGGATGAGGGCGGGCCTAAGATTCTCGAATGTCATTCGCCCATCATGAATTTGCTCGAGCGTTACCCGATCATCGCCCGGCTTGAGCAGGACATGTTTGAAGCTGTTCTCGGCACTCCTGTGCGCCGGGAAATTATTCGCAACTCGGGACTGTACGAGTGCGCGTTTTATTTCTCGCTGTAGTCCCGCAGCTTATCTTCTTCAGGTCACCGAGATTTTTGCTTTCGCAGCCGGCGAATTTCGGTTGATCATGGCCCATGCCCGGGGCCTTTCCTTCCGCGATCATCGAGAACCTGCAGCCGTTGGTCGACGGCGGGCGATATCCAGTAAAACGCGTCGTTGGCGAAGATCTTGTTGTTGAGGCGGACATTTTCAAGGACGGGCACGATGTTGTCGCGGCCGTCCTGAAGTGGCGAATTCTCGGAAAACAGCAATGGCGGGAGACGCCCATGGTCTTTGTCGATAACGACCGCTGGCGCGGTGTTTGCACGCTTTATGACAACGCCATTCACGAATACACCGTCGAAGCATGGACCGACGCATTTCGGGGATGGCAACGCGAGTTCACGACCAAATTTGAGGCTGGCATTTCTGCGCTGCGGAGCGAAGCCATGGAGGGCGCTGCGTTGGTCAGGGCCGCCGCCCAACGCGCGCGCGACTCCGCGGACGCGGCGAGGTT
>QHOD01000030.1 GCA_003218615.1 Verrucomicrobiota bacterium | reverse complement strand
ATGAAGGCGTCGCCAGGCACGAGCTCAGTAGTGCCGCCTTCGTGACGGACGCTTCCTTTGCCGGAAATGACCAGATAAAGCTCCCATTGCGCCGAATGCGCGTGATAAGGAAAAGCTGGTTTCCCAGGAGGAACTCGATTCCATTCCAGATCAAATGGATGACGCTTCGCCAGATCGAGCGAGCTCGGTTCGCGCCCGAGCGCTTCCGAAATTCCCCTGAAGGACACCACGTATTTTCCGCCGGGCGACTGCCACGGTTCCTCTTTGATCTCGCTTAAATTTACTTTGCGCATACGAAAAAACTGTAGCGGCGGTCTGTGACCGCCGATCCATGCATTGGCGTCTGACACAGACGCCCTACACAGTCGGATTTACTCCTCGCCATCGAAATAATCGGTCTCCGTTCCTTTCACGCACACTTCTTCCGACCCCTCCTTCACAACCGCCCATTTGCCGCTGTCTGGATAGTAACAGGAATCACCAGTTGCTCCGCCGCTGCGTGGATTATCCGCGATCACGTAATAAACAAAATCCTCGTCGCCGGCATTCCAAAGCTGGTGCGCTTCACCCGGCTGAAAGAAAAACGCATCGCCCGATCCGACTTCGGTTGTCTCATCCTTATCGCGCACGCTGCCGCGACCAGAAACGACCAGGTAAAGCTCCGACTCAGCCGCATGCGCGTGATATGGGCAAAGAACTTTACCCTTCGGAATTCGGACCAGCGCCAGATCGAACGGATGCCGTTTCGACAGATCGAGTGACGCCGGCTCGCGCCCGAGTGCAACCGAAATGTTCTTGGACGCCCGGCCAAATTTTCCCTTTGGCGATTTTCGCTCCTGCTCCGGGATTTCGTTGAGATTCACTTTGCGCATATGAAACGATTTCTGATCACGATCGCGGCGACCTAACCAGAAGGAACTCGCTTTCTCCTTGCGATCGAAAAAACAGCTATCCCTATCCAAATCATGTTCACGAAAGAAGAAGGATAAGCTCTGTAAAAGACCGTGTTTACCGCCAAAAAAAGGCTCCCGACGATATTGAGGAATTGGTAAGCAATTGAGTCTCCTTCCAATTTCTTAAAGGAAACCATGCCGTAAGCAACAAGAAGTGCCGCTGCTCCCGACCATCCGATCGCATCAAACCATACGTAAGTGTTCATGCCTTGTAACTATTGCCATCGTAATTCCTTCATACATTCCACTTCTTCGGCAGTTTTTGTTTCAGCTTTTCGACGGGCTCAAAAACGTCGCCCAGTTTATCGACACGGATGAGAACTTTGTCGGAGCGAAACCTGAGGAGATCGGCTTTTTTCTTTTTCAAGCAGTTTTCCACTTCATCCCATGTGACAGGGGTCGAAACGGTTGGCTCTTCCCTGGCGCGAAGCGAATAGACACAGATGGTGGTTTTGTGTTCGTCGTTCTGACTCCAATCAACGAACACTTTTCCTTTGCGTACCGCTTTCGACATGTTCGAGGTGACAAGATCGGCATGGTGATGTTCGAGATGCTGAGCGAGAGCGCGCGATAAGTCCTTGGTCCGATCGTACGTGACCGCGGTGTTGAGCGGCACGTAAACTTGCAGACCTTTTGAGCCACTAGTCTTCGCAAAGCTCTTTAATTTCATTCCCGCCAGCAAATCGCGCAGCCAAAGTCCGACCTGGCAACATTGGACGATGTCAGCCGGCGCGCCGGGATCGAGATCGAATACCATCATGGTCGGGCGTTTGATGCTGTTCTTGCGCGAAAGCGAGGTATGCAGCTCGAGATCGGCAAGGTTCGCCGCCCAAACGAGCGTCGGCAAGTCTTGCGCTAGGCAATAATTCATCATGCGGTTATTGCCTTCGCTCCAGACCTTGGCGGTTTTTACCCACTTTGGCCGATGTGACGGGCAATTCTTCTCGTAGAAGAATTCGCCCTCTACGCCATCGGGATAGCGCTTCATCGTAAGCGGCCGATCTTTTAGGTGCGGCAAGAGCACTGGCGCAACGCGAATGTAATAGTCGATCACTTGTCCTTTTGTGAATCCGGCCTTCGGATAAAGCACCTTGTCGAGATTCGACACCGGAATCTTGCGATCTTCGACGACGAGTTCGGCTTTTTGAGGCATGGTGAAAGCAAACGTTCAACGTTCAACGTTCAACGTTCAACGCCGAACGTCCAACGTCGATTTGAGCACAGAGTCAGGCAAAGAAGCGCTCGGGGGAAAGCATAGGCTGCGGTTTACAGATGCGCGCCACGCAATGCTCCCAGCTTTCGCGCCCGCTCAAGATCTCGATTTCGACCCGCAAGAAGTAAATCGACACTTCCACTTGAGCTTCGGTCAGACGCGGCATGCGCACTGCATCTTTTTCGGTGGTCACGATCATCGCCAGATCGCGGCGAATGCAACGATGCATGAAATTGGTCAGCTCCGCCTCCGTGTAGTAATGGTGATCGATGTAACGCTTGGCAAGATCGACATGTGCTCCCAGTTTTTTTAACGCGCCCTCGAAGCTTTCCGGCGCGGCGATGGCGCAAATTGAGCCAATAAATGCGTCGCGCAATCGCTCGAGCGGCAATTGCTCGTCGGAGAAAACATTCTGGAGATAGAGCGGTTTATGCGCGCATTCGATGATTTCGGCGGTCCGATTGTAACGCCGGATGCGCTGAATGAGCGCATCGTTGGGCTCTCCGGTATTTTTGGTAATGAAGATGTAACTGGCGCGGCGCAAATTGCGCGGTGCTTCGCGCAGCGTCCCGCGAGGCAGCAGAAATTCATTGCCAAAGGGCGCTTGTCGATCAACCAGCACCATGTCGAGGCGATGTTTGAGATGCAGATATTGCAAACCATCGTCGAGCAAGAGCGTATCGACGCCCCATCTATCGATCGCGAACCGGCCGCTCTTTACCCGGTTTTTGTCCACCAGCACGATCACATCTTTTAAGTTGTGTGCGAGCATGTACGGCTCATCGCCAGCCGTTAAGGAATCGAGAAGCAACGATTTCCCGTCCGATACAACACGCGGCGGATCGGCGTCCTTTCTGCGGAGGCGATCGGGCCAGTTTCGTTTACGCGGGACGCTTTTATAACCGCGGCTCAAAATAGCAACACGGCGGCCGCCCACCTGCAGGGCGCGCGCGAATTTTTCCACAATCGGCGTCTTACCCGTGCCGCCAACGGTCAGGTTGCCAACACTGATAACCAGACAACCAAGCGCGCGTTCGCGCAAAATTCTTTTCCGGTAAAGGTAGAGACGCAACTGGACGAGTCGGTCGTAAATGAACGACAGTGCATAGAGAATTGCGCGCAAGATGGAAGCGCGAATGCCGTGGCGGCGTTCGAGCACAACGTCGATCCCGAACTGTTCTAAGTTTTCAAGCCGGCGGCCCATTTCAATTGCGGATTGCGGAGCGTGGATTGCGAAGTGGCAACACACGTGCGCCGCGATTGTCAGCGCGCGTGATCAGCGTGTGCGCCGACGCCGACCCGGCAGCATGCAACATTGCAGCTGCCACTTTCTTCGATGAATGCAGTGTCACAGCGGCGATTGTCGACCCGCTGCCGCTAAGGAAAGCGCCGAGCGCGCCCGCTTTTTCCGCGGCAGCGATGACGCTCGCCAGGAATGGAATCAGTTTTTCCCGGTACGGCTGATGCAGATAATCGCGGAACGCGCCCTGCAAATTGCGGTAATTGCCGGATGCGAATGCGGCCGTAATTGCACATGCACTTGCACAATTTTCGATGGCGGCAGTCCGCCCGATTCGTGAAGGTAAAATCCTTCTGGCCGTTGACGTTTTCATTTCGAAATCTGGGACCAAAAGAACGAAAGATAAATTTGCTGAGACTTCGAAGCGCTGAAAGCTGGCGCAAGCGTCACTTTGCACGACGGTGAAACCACCGAAAATTGCCGGAGCCGCGTTATCGGCATGTCCCTCCAACTCGGCGCATAAACGAAAGATCGCCAATCGATCCAGACGATTGCCGGTCAAAGAATTCAGAGCAATGAGAATCCCAACACGCACACTGGCGCTGCCACCCAAACCACGCGAAGATGGAACGTCGCCGTTAATCGAAACGGAAAACGAAAATGGCGCACAGCGCGTCCGTTGAAAAAATAAATCTGCCGCGACGTGAGCGATGGGTGCCTGCCGAGATTTTGCACCGCGGATGAGGGTAACGTCGTTGTAAAGACGCAACGCCACGCCCAGGCAGTCAAAGCCGGGACCAAGATTGGAAGTACTCGCTGGGACGCGAATCGTGACTTGTTGCATAGGTCAGTCCCGCCGCAGCGGGATGCACGCGACGACATTCTACGATGGGGCAGTTTACCGCTGTCGGAGTCGGCGGCAACCGATCCATTGCATAGTGCTTTTTCGAAGTACTCCTGGAGCTTACTGCAACCGATGAAAATGAGTTCTGGGTGGATCGACGCAAACTTGCTTCGCGATTTCGAAGCAGAGGGAACCGATTCGCATCGACTCTGCACGATCGACGACGGTTGGGTGGAACGCTTTGGACGCGACGTGCTGATCTCGTTCAAAAGAGTTCTGGGACGCGAACGTTTGGTCCAGGAATTGCAATGGTGGGCCAGCGCCGTCCGGTTCGAGTTCGGACGCATTTTTGCTCGATTGGCACCTCGGAGAAACGAAGAACGCGAGCCGCCACGTCTCATATTTGGCGACCCTGGCACGAGTTTGCAGACGATCGCGACCGAGCGACACCTCAAGTTTGGAATCGACTTCGGGGCCGGTTATTCTGTGGGGGTTTTCATCGATCAAAGAGAAAACCGGCGCTATGTGCGCCACATTGCACCAAAGCGGCTCTTGAACTGTTTTGCCTATACCTGCTCTTTTTCCGTTAGCGCAGCATGCATCGGAGCCAACACCCTCAATGTCGATCTTTCCAAGAAATCGCTGGCGCGCGGTCGAGAGAACTTCGCGCTGAATAATCTGCCAACGATCGACCATCGCTTTATCGCTGACGACGTGATGGACGTGTTGCCGCGGCTTGCGCGCAAGGGAGAAAAATTCGACGTGATCATTCTCGATCCGCCCACCTTTTCACGTGCGCCCGGAGGAAAGACGTTTCAGGTTGAAAATGATTTTGAGAAATTGCTCGTCAACGCCCTCGAACTGGCAGAGCGAGATAGCCACATCCTGCTTTCGACTAATTGCTCCACTCTGCGCGAACATGCCCTTGAAGTAATGGCCCGCTACGGACTCAAGGCGACGCGGCGCGCCGCCGCGTTTCACCGGCAACCTCGCCTACCCGATTTTCCACTGGGCTCGGGCGCCAGCTCAATTTGGCTGATTTTGCGGTGACAAGCCCGATGCACGCAAGAAACAATCAGGATGCGAATCATTAAACGAAATGAACCAGTCATCTGCTGAAGTAGTCGCCGAGTTCCCAGAACGCGGATTGCATTGGGTAAAAGGCCAGGTCGAGGCAGTTCTTAGCGAAACAGAGGATTACGTGCGTGAAAAGCCGGCGCAGTCTCTTCTGTACGCGCTTGCAGCGGGATACATTCTGAATCGGTTGCCGGTGGGCCGAATCTTGAGTGGCTTCTTTCGCCTACTCGTCGTCGCATTGAGACCGGCTATCTTAATTTACGGCGCGACCAAGCTGTACCAGGCTGCCCAGGACGAGGAATAGTGGAGAGGGATGCGTCCTCACCCGCAGGTGTCTGGAAATTGCGGCTGAGGACAGCCGCCCCTACACAGATGTCGATGCTATTTAATCTTCTAGCGTAAAGCCGATTTTCAGCGTCACCTGCCAGTGACCGATTTTGCCGTTCTCGATGTATCCGCGTGTCTCGGCGACCTCGAACCAGCGCATGTTGCGAACCGTCTTTTCCGCACGTGCCAGCGCATTTTTGACAGCTTCCTCAAATCCATTCGGCGAGGAACCAACCAGCTCAATTTTTTTGTAAGTATGATCAGACATGTGCGCATTATTTGCTGAGGGCGTCATCGAAAACAACAAAAAGCGCGTGCGCCATCTGGTTGCCAGCGATTCCGCCAAAATCGACAATTTGCTTTACAAAAGCATCCCCATTTTGGCAGTCTCGCATCGTGGGGAAACTGGCCGCTGCCTGTTTATTGCTTTTGACTGCTCTCCCTTGCGTCCGCGCACAGGAACAGGAAAGCAAGCTGCTCGATCGCCTGCTGAGGCCGGATATGACTCTGGGGAACCCGGCACAGAACAAAAAATTCGTCGCTGATCGGACATCCATAAATAAACAGGCGACCGTGGGCACGTTTTACGTCCAAAAGAAATCGGATTCGAAAAATTTTACCGGAACACGCGACTTCTCCGCGCGGCAATTCGATTCTCAGCCTTTCCGCGGCCAGCGCAGCGCATCCGGAATTTCGTCGCAGCAGGCACTCGGAAATTCTCGAGCTGCTTATGCGACTCAAACCGCGCGTGGTCTACGGAATGCTCCGCAATCTGACAAAAAAGTTGTCAGCCGCTCTTACGCAGAGAACCGGCCGTTCCTGGACAAAGGAAAAAGTCAAAAGGCGCTGACGAGGAAGAACAAACCGCTTACAATCGAAGAGGTGCGCGAGTTGCTGAACAAAAACAAGTAGCGGACGTGCCCGGTTCGCTATTCTGTGGTTGATCATGCAACCGGATGAAGCTCTCGCGTTCTTAAAGCAAGGCGCCGCACAGATCATCAGCGAAAAAGAGCTGCGCGAAAAACTCGCGCTCCGGCGCCCGCTGCGCGTAAAGCTGGGAGTCGATCCCACCACCTCTGACATTCATCTGGGCCACACGATCGTTTTGCGAAAACTGAGGCAGTTCCAAGATCTGGGCCACCAGGCGATTCTCATCATCGGTGATTTCACGGGGATGGTCGGCGATCCCAGTGGACGCTCGGCCACGCGACCGCAATTGACACACAGGGAAGTCCTGGCAAACGCCGCCACCTATCGTGAGCAGGCATTCAAGATTCTTGACCCTGCACGGATGGAAACGGTTTGCAACGGCGACTGGTTTCGAACGATGTCGTTCGAAGACGTTATTCGCCTCAACAGCCGCGTAACGTTGCAGCAAATGTTGCAGCGCGAAGATTTCCGGGACCGAATCGACAACCAGCAAGCCATCCATGCGCACGAAATTCAGTATCCGATCATGCAAGGCTGGGACTCGGTCATGGTGAAAGCTGATGTCGAACTGGGGGGAACCGATCAGCTTTTCAACATTTTGATAGGGCGCGATTTCCAAAAGGACGAGGGCCTGCCGCAGCAAGTCGTTTTTCTCCTACCGATTCTTGAGGGCCTGGATGGCTCCAAGAAAATGAGCAAGAGCCTCGGTAATTTTGTCGCGGTCAACGAACCCGCCTCGGAAATGTTCGGTAAGCTGATGAGCATTTCGGACGAGTTGATGGCACGCTATTATGCATTGCTTCTTGGGCAGGCGCCGTCAACTGGTGCACATCCGCTCGAAGCCAAGAAGCAGCTCGCGCTTGCAATCGTGCAGACCTACCACTCGACAGCGGTCGCCGAGAAAACACTCGCTGAATGGAATACACGTTTCAGCAAGCGCGACCTGGAACATGCCGAGCTACCGGCATTTTCAGCCGGCACGCTTCAGACAGCCGACCTCGTTACGGTTGTTTGGACGGCTTATCGCGAAGCGTTCAACGTGCAAAAGTCCCGCAGCGAGGCGTCGCGGCTAATTAAACAGGGCAGCGTCGAGCTGGATGGAACCAAAATTCGTGACCCGAAAGCACCGGTCACGCTCAAGCCTGGCCAGATTCTGCGGCTCGACAAAAAACACGCTGCCCGAATTGCGTAGGCGCCGGGCTTACAGCATGAGAGCCACGAAACTACGGGTTTCGTGGCTCTCTGAATGAACTCAGATTTTATGCTGTAGCGGCCGTTTGGAACATGGGCAACACCGGCGCATGCTCGAGGTAGCTCGCCGCGATCCCTTCGAAGTGCGCGCGGATGCTGCGCAGTTCCGCCGTCACAAAGCTATCGACAAAATGCAACCGCCGATCCAGCCAGCCAAACAACGCATTCTTGATCTCATAGTGGACCGCTAGTGTGATCTCAGTGCAGTTTGATCGAATTTCGGCGAAATCAACGATCCCCATTAGATTAATATTCCCGCCCACAGACTCAAAGGCGTACTGATCGCGCGAGTCGCTGTCGACCGACAGCAGGACCGTATGCGCCTCAAAGCCGAGCGGACCGCGAAAGCTGAAATCGACCGTTTTAGATGAAGTCACGGTCGCCCTGGTCACCATAAGAAACTGCCGCCGATATGATTGGATACTGGACAAACGGGCTTTGCATTCCGCCACTGGCTGACTCATGTGTAAGGTTTTTTGTAAGATCATGGGATTAAGTGGTTAATTGCGTTCATATAAAGCAATAGGAATGCCAGCCTGTCTGCCGAGGGAAATGCAGCGGGGCCACGCCGCGCTTATGTTCAGTTTTTTTACACTTTTGTATCGCCTCAAAACGCCGTGAGCCCTTAGGCCGAACGAATCATAAATCGCCAGTCAGCCGGCAGTTGTATCAGATTTTCACCTAATCCATCGAGCAATGGAACATTGAGAATTCTCTTTAAAATGTCGGCATTAGTCGCAGCAGCTATATCGCTGGTTCCTGGAGCGGCAATCAGCGCGACGCCCAGGCAGTGCAGTTTGTGCTCCGCAACACTTCGCACGGTGAGCGCGGTGTGATTGAGACAACCGAGCCGGTTCTGCGCTACCACGAGGACCGGCAGCTTCATGTCAACCGCCAAATCGCTCCCAAAATAATCGGATCGAATCGGGACGAGCCAGCCGCCGACTCCTTCCACGATGACGTGCTCCACCCGATTCTTAAGCGCGTGAAAAGCGGCCAAAATATACTCGATGTCGATGTTCACCTCTTCGGCATGGCTGCCCACAATCGGCGCCGCCGGCGTCCGCAACCAAACGGGATTAACATCGTCAATTGTCAGACCGGTGCCGCTAGCCGCCAGCAGCAACTCTGCATCCTGGCGGTCTCCACAGCAGATCGGTTTCATTCCGGCGCACGAGGTTCCTGATGCGCGCAATAGACGCAATAACTGAACTACAGTGCGCGTTTTGCCGACGCCGGTGTCTGTCCCGGTGATAAACAGGCTCACGCGACCTGCTTTACGGGCTCCGATGCGGTCGTCACTCGCCGCTGCGCCCTGATCGTTTGCATCATCGACCGGAAAATCTTCGCGCCATCTGCGCTGCCGAGCCGCGCATCGGAAGCGCGATCAGGGTGAGGCATCAGGCCAAAGACATTTCGCTCGCGGTTGCAGATGCCGGCGATGTTTTCGATTGAACCGTTCGGATTCGCCTCGGGAACAATGCGGCCACGGTTGTCCGCATAACGCAAAATCACTTGTCGATTATCGTTGAGCTCGCGCAACGCTTCGCCCTCCGCGAAAAAACAGCCCTCGCCGTGTGCAACCGGCAGGCGTAGGAGCGTCCCTTTCGGGCAACCGCGCGTAAATGGCGAATCATCCACTTCCACACGCGTCGTCACCATCTCACACACGAATCGCAGCGAACGATTCCGCACGAGCGCACCCGGTAAGAGACCGGCTTCGCAGAGAATTTGGAACCCGTTGCACGTGCCGAGCACGAGTTTGCCCGCGCGCGCGTCACTGATCACTGCTTGCATGATCGGCGAAAAGCGAGCGATAGAGCCGCAACGAAGGTAATCGCCATACGCAAATCCACCCGGCAGCACGATCGCGTCAAAATCATCAAGCGACGTTTCTTTGTGCCAGACGTATTCGGCCTGCAAACCTTCGAGACCATTAACCGCCGCCAGGCAATCCTGATCGCAATTTGAGCCGGGAAACTGAATGACGGCGAATTTCATTGTCGATCTAACGGCCAGCAGCTCGCTGTTCAGCGTGATAATCATTCACGACCAGGCACGCATGAATAACTCCTGGAATCCAGCCGAGCAAAGTCAAAATGATGCTGAGGAAAAAACTCGCGATGCGGCCCGTCATGAGCACCGCCAGTGGCGGCAATACCACGCAGAAAAAATATCGCAGCGCCTTCATCTAGTGGCTCTTCCTCTTCGTCTTCTTCTCTTCCTGCGTTCCTGATCCGGCCTTCTGCAGCTCATAATCTTCAATCACCGGATTCGACAGTAAATCGCGGCAGAGACGATGCAGCCGCGCTTCGAGATCTCCGTTTTTTCCATCGACATCGATCTCCATGTATTTGCCGATCCTGACGCTCCGCACTTCCGGCATTCCAAGATGCCGCATCGCATCACGCACCGCGTTGCCTTGCGGATCGAGCACCGCCGCCTTCGGCATAACGATGATTTTTGCTTTCATCCGCTCACCATATTTGCGGTGCGTCGCGCGAACAAGTGCAATCCGGAGTCAGACTTCTCGCACAACTTCTCTGGCCTTTTTGTCTTCGCGCAAACCAAGGAACACCGGTTGACGCAATTTCCCGTCTCGAGTCCACTCGGAGAACTTGATTTGAGCTACGAACACCGGATTTACCCAATGCATTTTGCGCATCATCGATGGCGTGATGTCTTGCAGCCATTTCCCGCCCTGTTTTGATGGCAGATCGACAAAGGGGCAATGATCGCGCTCTTCTTGTTGGAATTTTTTGTGCAACATCGACAACGATTTTGCCGTGAAGCCGGTCCCCACTTTGCCGGCAAACATCAGCCGCTTGTCTTTGTAATAACCAACCAGAATTGCGCCGAAATATTTGCGCGCTCCTTGCGGCGGCGTGTAACCGCCGATGACGAATTCCTGCTCGTTTACGCATTTGAGCTTGATCCATGCGCCGCTGCGCCGCCCGGGTTCGTAGACCGAGTTGCGTTGCTTGCCAATGAGACCTTCGAGACCACGCCGTTTCACTTCCGCCAGCAATTTAGTTACGTCGGAACCAATCTCTCCGGAGAAACGGATGGGTTCGCCGATATTTTCGCAAAGTTTTTCCGACAAATCTTTACGTTGCGCAAGCGGGAGCCCGAGCAGGCTTTTGCCTTCAAGCTGGAGCAGATCGAAAACGTAAAAGCGCAAAGGCGATTTTCGCTCTTCCAGCTCGAGAGACTGCAAGAGTTGAAATGACGAGCGTCCTTCTTCATCGAGTGCAACGACTTCGCCGTCGATCACGCATTCGCGCGCGGGCAAATCCTTTATTGCCTCAACGATTTCCGGGAAGCGTCCGGTCAATTCATTTTCGTTGCGCGACAGCAACGACACTTTCTTGTCGATCTTGACCGCGATCGCACGGATTCCATCGAACTTGAGTTCGTACATCCAGTCGCCGGCGGTCGGCGGCTTTTCGGTAAGGCGTGGCTTCATTGGCTCAATGAAGCGCGGCGTTGCCGAAGGTAGATCTGGTGGGGACGGACCGCGTCTGTGAATGCCCTCAGGGGTAATTCCTCGGCGCGCCCGGCGGTCGCGCCCTACCCCGGAATCGGTCTGTTTATTGCGCCCTTCTTCTTTTTTTTTAAGCGCGGCTTTGATGCGCGCTTTCAATGTCGATGTTGCATTCGGGTCTTTTTCATCGCGATTGGTTTGCCATTCGACGTCGCGATCTTTTGCGATCTGTTTCATGGTCCGATCGGTTTTGACCGATTCATCCTCACGCTTTTTGGAAATCGGTTTCGCGCTCGATCCCGTTTTCAAGATAAGCCACTGGTTCTTTTCACCGTCCCGGCCGCGGATGCGCACGAGCGTCCATTCGCCTTTTGCTTTCTCGCCTTCGAGAACGAGATGCAGTTTCCCATCCCGCAACGATTCCAGCGGTTGCTCGCCATAGACGAGATATTTTCCGCGGTCCCACAGCATCACCGTGCCCCCGCCGTATTGTCCCTCGGGAATGACACCCTCGAACTCCGCATAGTCGACGGGGTGATCTTCGACTTCCACCGCCAGATGTTTTTCACCCTGCTTCCAGGGAAGCCCTTTCGGCACCGCCCAGGATTTCAAAACTCCT
>QHOD01000029.1 GCA_003218615.1 Verrucomicrobiota bacterium | reverse complement strand
ACCGCTTATGAAAATTAATGGAGTCCGTCACGTAAAAGTCGACCTAAAACATGAGCGCGTCATCGTGACATTCGATGCCCGCAAGACGCATGCCCCCGATCTTCACGACGCAATTCTGAAAAGCGGCTATAAACCAGGGACAACGGCGGAGTGAAGGATGTGGGAGCGGTCTTAGTGCCGCGACAGCCGGGACACCGGGGTCCTCCCATCTTCATCAGATCCTAGGTTGCTGTTGCGTCAAACAGTGGAACGTGCCCAATCCCCAGATCAATTCGCGGCAATCAATCCCAATGACATGCCGAGTCGGAAAAAGCTCGCCCAAGATTGACAGTGCCGCTTCGTCATTTGGATCGGCAAACGTCGGTACGAGCAAGCAGGTGTTTGCGATATAGAAATTGGCATAGCTCGCGGGCAGTCGCAGCCCGTCGCGCACAATCTTCTTTGGCATCGGCAAGGTAACGATGTCGATCTTGCGCTGACCGGTGTACATCTCGCGCAAACGCACGAGGTTTTCCTGCAGCGGCTTGTAGTTTTCGTCGTCACGATTTTCTTCGACCACCGCTACCACAGTCCGTTCTGAAACAAAGCGCGCGAGATCGTCGATGTGGCCATCGGTGTCGTCGCCGGCGATACCGGGCCCGAGCCAGAGAATCTCGCCAGCGCCAAGATAATCGCGCAGTTGTTGTTCGATTTGTTCGCGGCTGCATTGGGGATTGCGATTTGGGTTCAACAGGCACGATTCTGTGGTGAGCAGCGCGCCCGCCCCGTTTACCTCGATCGAGCCGCCTTCTAAAATCATGCCCGGATAAAAAACCGGCACATCGAGAATTTCGCCGACACGCGTCGGCACGACGTCATCGAAGTCGAACGGTGGATATTTGTTGCCCCAGGCGTTGTAATCCCAATCGACAATCGTGAGCTTTGGATCGGCATCGCGCGTGAGAAAAATTGGCCCGTGATCGCGGCACCACGGCTCGTTCGTCGGAATGCGGTGAAAAGTGATGCATTCCATAGGTAATCCGCCCAAAACCGACCGGGCTTCGGCTTCATGCGCGCCATTGCAAACATTGATACAAACCTGCTCCGATTCGACCAGCGCTTCGACCATTGCTCGCAACGTCGGCATAACGCGATCGAACGAATCCGGGAAACTGATCCCTTCGCGCCGCGGCCACGAGAGCCACGTTGCGAAGTGCGGCTCCCATTCCGCTGGCATCCGGTATCCGAGCGCGGCGGGAGTTTTCGAGGTCATCAGGCGAACGTCCAATGCCGAACCCGCCTTCGCAAGACTTCGGTGCGCCGCACGCTCACCGTCTAATGTTGAAGCGCCGGGCTGCCGTTAAGCGTTCGATTTCAGTTTGTAAATCCCGCCGACGATTACACCAGTCCCGATCATCTCGATGAAGCCGCCGATGCTTGCTAGCACGAGGAGCTTTGCGGGAAAGGGTTGCGTCGCGTAAATCGCGCAACGTGCGCTGACTGCCAGAATCTCCAACATGATTCCGAGGCGAACACCGGCCGCGATTCCGCCACCGGCAAAAGCGCTGGCGTAAATCATGACAAAAGAGAGCGCCAAACCTGCGTCTCCGATAACGATCCAATGAAACAAGCCCATTATCTCTTCGCGCGGCCGAAAGAGACTTTGCGCTTGAGCGAGAACATCTTTCAGCAGCACGCCGTTATAGAGCCATCCCCAAAAGAACATAAAAACGAACGCAACAACAAAGGCGATGAAGAATCTTTTCCAGTTCATGATTTCTTTTTGTTGAGGTCTTTGTTGAATCCCAGCACACCCTGAGCCTTCATCGCAAAAATGGCCGCCTGCTGTCGATCTAAATTGCAGCCGCAGTGTGATCTGCAGCCACCGGCCTGTGGTCAGTCACACTAAAAAAACACTCACTTCCCGACGGCTCAGAGAGCCGTGGCCACAGGCCGTGGCGAAATTGTTTCGCTTTCAACATGCAGTCCGAGTTCGCGCAAAAGGGCAACATCGACATCAGCCGCGGGATTTTTTGCGGTGAGAAGTTTGTTCCCGTAAAAGATTGAATTCGCCCCAGCGAAAAAGCAGAGCGCCTGGCCTTCGCGAGAAATCCGGGTGCGGCCTGCCGCGAGACGCACGCGCGCTTTCGGCAAGGCGATCCGCGTCGCCGCGATCAGCCGGACGAGCTCAAAAATATCCACTGGCGGTTGATCAGCCAGCGGCGTGCCCGGCATCGCCATCAAACAATTGATCGGTACACTCTCGGGGGACGGATCGAAATTGCTCAACACTTCCAGCATACGCAGGCGATCAGCCTCCGATTCGCCCATGCCGATAATCCCACCGCAACAAACCGACATCCCGCTCTTCTGCACAGCGGCAATCGTGTCGAGCCGATCCTGAAATGTGTGCGTGCTCACAATTTCGGGATAAAATTCGGGCGAAGTGTCGATGTTATGATTGTAAGCAGTAACTCCGGCGGCTTTGAGTTTGCGCGCTTCCACAGGGCCGATCTCGCCCAGCGTGACGCAAACTTCCATGCCGAGTCGGCTCACTTCGCGGACAATCCCGAGCACGCGCTCAAATTTTTCCGAGCCATCGCGGACGCCGCGCCACGCCGCGCCCATGCAAAAACGCGTTGCGCCTTGTGAACGCGCCCGTTTCGCCGCGGCCAGAATATTTTCAAGCGACAATAACTCCTCGCGCTCGACACCGGTGGAATAATGAGCGGACTGCGCGCAATAAGCGCAGTCTTCGCTGCACCCGCCGGTTTTGATGCTGAGCAAACTGCAACGCTGCACTTCCGCGCCTCGCCAGTGCTCGAGATGCACCGCGCGGCTTTGCGAAATCAAATCGAAAAGCGGCTGATGATAAAGGGCCGAGAGCTGATCAAAGGTCATCGCGTGGCCGCGATGTTAAATCGAAAATCGAAAATCGAAAATCGAAAATTAATTGACCCACTTGCCGTCGGTGGAAGTGAGGATCGGCAGTTCTTCCATCATGAACTGCGTTTTCCCAATCGCCCCGATCATGTGTGTGCCGGTCGCGCGATACCACTTCTTGGACATGCTCTCGCCGGTATGGCATCCCCAACTCCTGACGTAGGCCCCGTGCGCGAAAGCGCGCCGATCGATTTTGCTCAACTCGTTCTCGTGCAGCCACGATTTCGATGCGCTGTCGAGCACGTTGCTGTAATCGAACATGAAACAGGCCCGATTCGAGTGTCCGAAATATTCAAAGCCGGCAATCTTCACCCGATTCCGCGACTGGCCGTTGTTCAAATAATCGATCACCTCCGAGCCAGCATGAAACCAAACGAGATTGAGATTGAATTTTTCGCGCACCGAATCGATCAAGCCGGTCAGATCCTGGTGTTCCTGGGTCGCGCGATCTAGATAGCCCTGTTTGTAAACCAGCCAGGTGATCGGCGCATCCGGGCCAAGCTGGGCACGCACTTGCTCAGTCCGCAGCCGCGCGGCATGAACAAAGTTCGCCCACCAATGATCGTGCGGATAAACTTTGTACTTCTCCCACTGATACATGGAGGGTCCGCCGACGACGATGATATATTCCCCGTTCGCGGCGAGAGCACTACCCCCAAGCAGGAGCAACACCACAAGCAACAAAGAAAGCCGACGTATGAAACTCATGAGCAGGAGCACTATTTATGCTGAAGACGAAAATCTGCAAGTGAAGGTGGTTTTAGACAGATCAACAGAATCCGACAAAATCGAAGAGAGTTAGGAACTCAAGCCAGCGGCTTGGTGCGGTTTTTATTCCGTGAATTTTGGTCATTGCGTCTTTAAAACTGCAGGTCGATTTCACCACGGATTAGGTCTTCCCACGCCTGTCGCTCGCGAATCAGCGCGAATTTATCTCCGCTCACCAACGCCTCCGCAGGTAACGGCCGTGAATTGTAATTCGAAGCCATCACAAATCCGTAGGCACCCGCGCTCATGATTGCGAGCAGATCGCCTTCGCAAATTTCCGGCATCTCCCGATCAAGCGCGAAGAAATCCCCGCTCTCGCAAACAGGACCAACAATGTCGATCTTCTCCAACGGTTTGGGGTCCGCCGCGGCGGACGCCCTACAAATCGGTTCCTGAGCAGGCACGATCTCGTGATAGCTGTGGTAAAGCGCCGGTCGAATCAGATCGTTCATTCCCGCATCGACAATCGCGAATTTCTTTTCGCCCGTGTGCTTGATGTAGCGCACCCGCGTCAGTAAGACCCCAGCATTGCCAACGAGCAGCCGGCCTGGCTCGAGCAGAATTCGAAGCTTCAAATTATGCAACCCGCCTAAGGCGGACAAGATTGCATCCACATATTGCTGGATCGACAAAGGCATCGTGCCCCGGCGCGCCCGGCGGTCGCGCCCTACCGACCACCATTCCTTCACGCCGCTTTCAAAAGAGGATTCGTAAACGATGCCGAGCCCGCCCCCGATGCTGAAAAACTTGATTCCGTATTTCGTTTTCAAGTCGCGCACGATCGGAGCGACTTTCGTGACCGCGTCTGCGAACGGTGCCGCCTCGGTGATCTGCGAGCCGATGTGCATCTGAACGCCGACGATGTCGATGTTGCGCATTTTCGCAGCGCGCTCATACACCGCAGGAAGCTGGCCAAGCGCGATACCGAACTTGTTCTCGCGCGAGCCGGTCGAGATATATTCGTGCGTGTGCGGATCGATGTCGGGATTGGCGCGCAGTGCAACGGGTGCCCGCAGATTTTTCGCGCCAGCAATCTTGTCGATGTACTCCAACTCCGCTTCACTCTCGACGTTGAAACTGTAAACGCGCTGATCGAGCGCGTATTCGATCTCCTCGCCCGATTTGCCCACGCCTGCGAATGTGCATTTGGCCGGATCGCCGCCGGCCGCCAGCACGCGAAAAAGCTCACCTGCCGACACAATGTCGAAGCCTGCGCCCGCATCGGCGAGCAACTTCAGAATCGCGCGATTCGAATTCGCTTTGGCTGCGTAACAGATCAGGTGTTGAAGCGGAGCGAGGGCCGCATCCAGGCGGCGGTAGTGATCGAGAATTGTCCCCGCGCTGTAAACATAAAGAGGCGTGCCAAATTTCTCAGCAACGCGCGCAAGATCGACATCTTCGCAATAGAGTTTGCCGCCGCGATAGCGAAACGAATGCACTCAGAAATGTAGCGGCGTTTGGCACAAGCGCCTACAACTTCAGCGCTACCCAAGCACTCTCAAGCCGATATTGAGAAGAGCGATCAACGCCATGCCTGCCGAAAAACTCGTGAGCACAAGTTTCTTCCCGTGCTTCAACATTTCGCCAAGGACGGCGTGCGCGGCCAGATAGAAAAATCCGCCGCCTACGTGCGCCATAATTAAGCCGAGCCAAAAAGTCGAAACTTTCGCCACAAAGAAAATACCGATCACTCCGCCGAGGAGGGTGGTTGCTTCCACTGCGGCAACCCAGCCGAGCGCACCGCTGCGTCGTAACCCGGCGCCGATTAAAAGACTGCCGAGTGCAAGGCCTTCCGGAACCTTGTGAATGCACAGAGCAGAGAAAAGCGACCATTTCGTTGCGTCCGTCGCCGGAGCTCCCTGTTGAATTCCCAACGCCAAACCGTCGGTCGTGCTGTGAATGGCAAGCGCGATAATTAGCGCTGTCGCGATGTCGCTAAAATGCCGCGTTGTGTCTGCGTCGAAGTGACTGGCTGCGCAGGCGGGGCAAACGTGATGAACGTATTTGCTAATAAAAAAGAACAGCGCGTATCCGCTCGCCGCTGCCAACGCGACCGCCCACCAAATGTTGTTGCTCAAACTTTCAGGCAAAATCGCGAAGAGCGTTACACCCAGAAGGGTTCCGGCTGCGAAACTGATCAGCGCGCAAAGCGGCTTGTGCTCTAATCGCAGCGTCGCGCTGATCGATCCGCCGGCAAGGGCGAAGACATAAGCCGCAACGACCTGCCAGAGCGGGCTGATCATTCAAGGGCTTGCGAGTCCCGCCGTCGCAGGATGATCCTCGCGGCAGTGCTGTGTCTCGATGGTAACGTGAACGAGTTCGTCATGCTCGCGGAACAGTTCGCGATACGAGTCCGAACTCTTCGGCTCATGCGCCACGACAGAAATCATGGCCGCAAATTTTCCAATGCCGATCTGCCAGACGTGGAGATCGGTCACGAGTGAATCGCCATCGCTCTCCACCGTGCGGCGAATTTCGTCAGGCAAATCCGAAGATGGAGGCGTGCGATCGAGCAATATGCCGCTGGTATCCCGCAAAAGTGTGTAAGCCCACGAAAAAACGACGCCGCTTCCGACAATTCCTACAACCGGATCGAGCCACGCCCAGCCGAAGAATTTGCCGCCGGTTAATGCCGTAATTGCAAGCAAGGAGGTGAATGCGTCTGCCAGGACATGCAGATAGGCCGCGCGCAAATTCAAATCATGACGATGAGCGCTTCCGTCGCCGCTTTGGTGATCGTGATCACCGAGCAGGACTGCGCAACCCAGGTTCACGAGCAATCCAACACAGGCGATGCCGATTGCCTCGTTAAAATGAATTGATAGTGGGACAAATATCCGGTGCACGGACTCGCCGGCCATTAAGAACGCCACGATCGAGAGCACGACCGCACTGGTGAAGCCACCAAGCACACCGATTTTTCCCGTACCAAAACTGAAGCGCACGTTGCTGGCATGCTTGCGGGCGAGATAGTAGGCCGCTGCCGTTATCACGAAGGCAATTACATGCGTGCTCATATGCCAGCCGTCGGCCAGCAACGCCATCGAATGCGACATCAAGCCAACGGTGATCTCGACAACCATCATTACCGCCGTGATACCGATCACGATGCGGGTTCGCCGTTCCGCGTGGGAAAAATCCGGGACGAAATCGTGCGCCTTGCGGAAACGGGAATGATCGGTCCGATGCATCTGATGGAAGATACCTCGATTATCGAAACGTCAGCAAGAAAGGCGTGCCGCAGCGAACTTCAACCGCGGCCAATGCCGCGTAATCGATTGCGAATCAATGCATACATCGACGCAGCGATAAGCAGCGCGCCGAAAGTGCAGACGATCGCTGCGCCCGACGGCAGGTCCCACCAGAAGGAAAGAAACAGACCGGCGATTCCGCCGACCCACGCGATCATCCATCCA
Organism: Verrucomicrobiota bacterium; assembly: GCA_003218615.1. Classification (GTDB taxonomy): domain Bacteria; phylum Verrucomicrobiota; class Verrucomicrobiia; order Chthoniobacterales; family UBA10450; genus Udaeobacter. The sequence goes on along the minus strand of QHOD01000029.1, from coordinate 4,830 downwards.
ATGAGCAAGCGGTGACTGATTCTCGTCGCCAGATTGATTCCGCAAACCGCTGGGACAATCAGATAACTAAAGACGAGCAAAACGCCGGCGATGCGAACGAAGCTTGTCACCACCAGGCCGAAAACGGCGTAGAAGAGAAAATCCCACCAGCGCACGCGCAAACCTTTTTGGTAAGCCCCATCTCGATCGAACGAAACAAGCAGGAAATTTTTGCGCAAAATGAAGTGGAAAACACCGACTGCAACGAAAAGCACGAATCGCTCCCAAACTTCACGCGGCGTCACCAGCAAAATATTTCCAACCAGCATGTTCTTAATTTCTTCGTCGCCTTCCGCGGCGCGGCTCAGAAGCAAAACCGCCGCCGCGGCTGCGACCACATAGGAGATTCCGATGACGGCTTCCTGCGGAATCTGGCTCGCGCGTTTTCCAGTCACCGAAAAAATTCCGGCACCCACCAGGGTAAATCCGAGTGCGATTCCAAAAGTTGCCCAGCTTTCGAGATCGAGATGAAACAAAACCGCCAGGCAAATTCCAAGCGACGCCATTTGAGCCATGGCGATGTCGATGAAGATGATGCCACGCTGCACGACGTGCAGACCGAGATAAACGAGCAACCACGGCAAAAGCACGCAAGCCACGATTGGCCAAAACATTACCTCCCACATGATTATTTCATCGCCGCGGCGATTCGTGAGACGAGTGCGTCGATTAGGGCTACGTAACTGTCGGTGCCCGGCAGTGCGCCGGGAAATTGCGCTACGTCTACAACCTTCGCTCCGGTCGATGCGGCAACTTTCTCGGCGATTTTGCGGTTGTGATACGGCTCGACCAGAACCGCTTTCACGTGCGCCGCCTTCATTTTTTCGATGACCTCGACGAGATGGGAAGGCGACGGCGGAATGCCCGGCTTCGGCTCGAGGAAGATGTCGATGTTAAATCCGAAACGGTGCGCGAAGTAAACCCACGATTCGTGATAGGCAGCGACCGGCTGACCTTTGAACGGCAGCAAGGTTGTGCCCCACTGCTGGAGCTTCGAATTGATCGTCGCTTCAAATTTCTTGTAGTTCGCGTCGTAGGTCGCTGCGTTCGTTGAATCGACCGCAGAAAATGCTTGCGCGATATGCTGCGCGACCGCTTTAGCGATGATCGGGTCAATCATGAAATGCGGATTGCCGAGAGCGTGAACGTCGCCCGCGGCGCGCGTGAGCGTCGTCGGCACTCCCATCAACCTGATGCCTTGTGATGCCTGCACGCGACCGGGCTTACCTACTTCGATCTTGGGATTGCGCGCGTTTTGCAAGAGCGGCGGCAACCAGCCCATTTCAAGCTCCGCGCCACCGTCGATGAGCACATCGGCCGTGCGCAATTGGACAACAAAGCTGGGACGCGCATCAACGAAGTGCGAATCCTCCGTCGGCTTCGCCATCACGGTCACGTTAACTTTGTCACCGCCGATCTCGCGCGCGACGGCGCCGAAGTCGGGCAAAGTCGCGACGACATTGAGTTTGGCCTCCGCCGAGAAAGCACAAGCGAGGATTGTGGAAAGAATTAAGAAGATTTGTTTCATGAGTTTAAAATTTGTGAGCGCCATGCGCGCCGAGAATGAATTCGAACTGGAGAAAAATCGAATCGACATCGCGACCGGCCAGGAAAAAGTTCTCTTCGAGAAAATCGTGATTGTACTGCAATCGGATCTTTGAAAACTCGGTCGGATACCAGGTGAGATTCGCGCTAATCCGTGACCGCGTCTGTCGCTCGTCATCGTCGGTAAACTCGGAATCGGTCATGTGCAGATAATCGCCGCGCACGCCGGCCACCCAGCCTTTTTTAAAACCCCAGAGCACTTGCGAATAAATTCCCCAATCGTGGAATGTCTCGGCCACCGGGAATGATTGATCTATTCCACGACCGGCTTCGAAACGGCGATACATCGCTTCGGTCTGCCATTTCACAAACGGAAACCCGCCTTCGGCATGCGAGCTTTTCCATTTGTAAAGAAGGTCTGCGCCGTAAATCTGCGTTCGTGAATTCGCGCCGGTCTCGTTGGATCCGAAGGCACCCGAAACGCCAGCCAACACGACCTGCGTTGGACTAAGATCGACAGAATTTTCCCAGCGCGGTATCCAAACGAAATCCTGCAAACCGCGCGCTTCGCGGTCGGTGGTGCGGCGTCCGAAGAAAATGCCATCGTCACCGGGATTGCGGAATGAAAATCCAGTGCCGCCCCGACCATTTTGCACCGCTAAAATTAATTGCGAGTACCACGGCGTTGGTAGCGTCCAGGAGATTTGCGCGCCGACGCCGCGCAATCCATCGGGGCCGAGAATTCGGCCGCTGACAAGTGGAGCGTCAGCAAAATCCCAGGTATGCGGATGCGTCGGATTCAATCTGCCGAAGGCCGCGAAGAATTGTCCGCCTTTCAATTGCAGATTAAACGGCAGGTTCGTCGTTTGCATGAATGCTTCTTCAACTTCGACTTCCGTTTCATTGTCGTTATCCAATTTGAAAACAATGTTGGCGAAACCTTCGAAGTACGGGTCCACCGCCCCGTCGAGCGCGAGCTCAATGTTGCGCGCGTTGAATCCTCGCTGCTGCGGATCGTGATCGCCCACTTCGATGTGATCAAGATCGCGCGCGGTCGAACCGGCGAGCGCAAACAGGCCGTCGAAGGAAATGTTCATGTAATTTCTGCCGCCTCCGATAGTGATTGGTTGCGTTAACGATGCGCCAACGCCCGTGCTTGAGATCGTTTCCGGTGCCGACGTCACGACCGATGTGTCGGTGGTCGGAAAACCTCCCGGCGCAGGGGTGCCGCTCACAGCGGGCGCAGTTGTTGAGGCAACGACAGACGTGTCCTCAGTTGGAAAGCGCGGCGGTGCACTCGCGCCAGGGGCGGGCGAATTCTCGGCGGCCGCTATGGGAGAAGGCTCCGGATTTTGCGGGAGTCCCGACTCACCCGTGAGGTTTGCCTTTTCCAACGCGGCTTGCTGATCTTTCACTTGCTGTTGCAACGATTTCACCGTCTCGGTGAGGGATTGCACCTGCTGGCGCAGCGCGTCGACATCCGCTGCTGTAGCTGGCGTTGCATTTGAAACCTTTGGTGTCGGCGATGAACTGGCAACGGGCATCGCTTCTTGTGCAGAAGCGGCTGCCACGGGAAAAATTGCTAGCATTATCAAAATAATTTTTTTCATCCAAAACTCCTGACTTAAAGACTCGGGCGAAACCGCCCAATGAATTTGCGTTCTGCGCGCGTTGATTCAGCGGTGCGAGGAACGCACTGAGCGCCGCTGCCCGCGTGGAGCGGGAAGAATCAACGGATCAGGAGGCAGCAGGCGGCGCGTGCTCGAAAATGCTTGCGCCAAGAAACGGCGATTGAACCCACTGCGGAGTCAACGCCGGAATTTTGGAAAATTGAACCGCCGGAACCGGTGCGCTGATCATCGGGGGATGAGCAGCGTGATCGTAACTGCCCGAGGCAATCATCGTCGCCGCGCAGTTGTGCTCGGCACGATTCGCATCGGTGTGGACACGCTGGTGCAATTGTGGGAAAGCACTCAGCGCGAGCGCCCAAACAAATGCCGCGGAAACGCAAATCGTAATAAGCGCGCGTCCGCGATTTGTTGGACGCGCGAACGTGCTCATTGCGCTGCGATCTTCTGATCGCGCCGCGTCTTGCGCAAGAAATTTCTGCAGGGTGTAGAGGGCGGCTGTCCTCAGTCGCAACCGCTTAAATCCGCGCGTGAAGACACGCGCCCCTACACGTTGCACCCGCCACAAAATTGATTGTCCGCCGATGTGGATCTTATAATGCTACCAAGCCCCTTCGAAATTCGCTTGGTTAAGACAAAAAGCCAGTCAGGGGACTGGTGGCCGCGGCTGCACTCAATTTTTCCGCCAGGCCGATTTCGCGAGCTTCGCGTCCTGCTTCAATTGCTTTTTTGAACGCTTTGGCCATGCGAACAGGGTCGGACGCGATTGCGATCGCGGTATTGACGAGCACTGCGTCGGCGCCCATCTCCATCGCTTCCGCCGCCTGACTCGGCGCGCCGAGTCCTGCATCGACAACCACCGGCACGGTCGCCTGTTCGATAATGATCTCGATCTGTGGACGCGTTTCGATTCCGCGGTTACTGCCGATCGGCGAGCCGAGCGGCATCACAGTAGCCGTGCCCACATCCTGCAAGCGTTTAGCCAGCACCGGATCGGCGTTGATGTAGGGAAGGACCGTGAATCCCTCCTTCACCAGAATTTCGGCGGCAGCCAGCGTCTCCACCGGATCGGGAAGCAAATAACGCGGATCGGGATGTATTTCGAGCTTGATCCACGTCGGCAAGCCTGCGCTTGCGGCTAGCCGGGCGAGGCGCACCGCCTCGGTCGCGTTGCGTGCCCCGCTCGTGTTCGGCAAGAGAAGAAAACGTTTCGGATCGATAAAATCGAGAATGTTGGCAAACGGATCGCCTTTGCCGGAAAGATCGGCCCGGCGCAACGCGACCGTCACCAGCTCGGTCCCGCTGGCGATCAGCGCGTCGCGCATCAGTTCGTTGGATGCAAATTTCCCCGTGCCGACGATCAGACGCGACGTGAATTCGCGATCTGCAATCTTCAGTTTGGAAGGCTTGTCCGCCATTGCGAAAACATAAACGAATTTATCGACGCCCGCGAATTCGTAACACAGGCATCCTGTCTGTATGTCCGGCAGGCATCCTGCCTGCCGGATTCAGTTCCAGAGCCTGTGTTACTTCTTTCTGTACAACGGGTCCTGCATTCTCCAGATTGGTTTCGTGACCAAGTTCGATCTTCGCCCTGAAGATTGCGTCAAAGGAATGT
>QHOD01000028.1 GCA_003218615.1 Verrucomicrobiota bacterium | reverse complement strand
TCAAAAATCCAAAAAGTGAGTGATCAGCTCGAACTGAGCAAGCCTGCGCCGCAAACGGTCGCGAACAATCAGTAAAGCTGCGCCAGAGGTAGGGTGGTTCACCAAACCGCTCCGGGGATTGAGGTCAAATCGCCCCTCCCTATTATGCGCCGGACCAACAACTAGGCGGCTGACACAGCCGCCTCTACAACTTTCAAAAAAGGCGTCACACTTCACCGCGTGGCGGCTTTGGCTCCAATTCATCGGCTCGACAGAATCTCGCCCACCGGCAAAAGGGGATTGAGCTCAACCCGCATCTATTACTAGGACAGCGGTGCCCTTTAGTTTACCGGACCGAAATCGATCTAACGCGGCATTGGCCTGCTCCAGCGGGAAGGTTTCGGTTTCTGTTCGCATCGGGACATGCGGCGCGATTTCAAGAAATTCCTCTCCGTCACGGCGGGTCAAATTCGCCACGGAGCAAATCGCGCGCTCACCCCAAAGATCGACATACGGAAACGATGGGACATCGCTCATGTGAATCCCGCCGCACACGACGACGCCGCCCTTGGCGAGTGCGCGCAGGGCCACCGGAATGAGCTCACCGACCGACGCGAAAATAATCGCGGCATTGAGTTTCTCCGGCGGCTGTTCATCGGAACCACCGGCCCAACGCGCCCCTAATTTTTTCGCCGATTCTTGTCCGGCTTTGTCGCCTGGCCGTGTGAAGGCAAAAACTTCGCGGCCTTGGTAGATCGCAACCTGCGCGATCAAATGGGCCGCGTTACCGAAACCGTAAAGGCCGAGCCGATGGGCATCGCCCGTTTTGCGCAACGAACGATACCCGATCAATCCCGCGCACAGAAGCGACGCAACCTCGACATCGACGTATTGCTCGGGCAGAGGAAAACAAAATCGGGCGTCAGCGACGGAGAATTCGGCGTAACCGCCGTCGATGGTGTAGCCGGTGAAACGCGCACGGTCGCAAAGGTTCTCCCGATTAGATCGACAATAAACGCAGTCGCCGTCGGTCCAGCCGAGCCATGGAATTCCGACACGCTCACCGATCGAAAATTTTTCTGCGCCCGTTCCAACTGCTTCGACGCGCCCGACAATTTGGTGTCCGGGGATCAGCGGCAGTTTCGGATCCGGCAATTCGCCATCGACAATGTGCAGATCGGTGCGACAAACCGCGCACGCGCTCACTCGCACGAGCAATTGTCCCGGCTCGGGGTTTGGCTTCGGCACATCGCGCAGCACGAGCGGTTGCCGCGGTTTCTCGAGGACCATCGCGCGCATCTCGATCTACTCTGTAAGATCAGGCCGCACCGGCCGGCATCGGTTCGCGCACTTCGCCGTCGCCGCTCGGCTTGGGCTCACCTTGATGATGCATATGGGCGCTGCGTAAGAAAGGCACTCTGTCCAGAACATGCTCCTGGAACCACTCCAGCCAGAGGTAAATCACGGGCGTTACAAAAAGCGTAATCATCTGCGAGAAAATCAAGCCGCCAACAATGACAAGACCGAGCGGACGGCGCGCCGAGGCGTCGTGGCCGAACCCGAGTGCAAGCGGCACCGCGCCCATGAGAGCGGCGAGAGTGGTCATCATGATGGGCCGAAAGCGTTCGAGACTGGCTTCGTGAATTGCCTCTCGCAGACTCAACCCCTCGTCGATTCGTTTCAGCGCGAAATCGACCACCAGGATTCCGTTCTTCTTCACGATGCCGAGCAAAAGAAATAAACCGATGACGCTGTAAAGAGACAAGCTTGATCCAAAAACCCAGAGCGTGAATAAACCGCCCACGACTGCCGGGACGATCGCGGGGAAAAGGACCGTGATCGGATGGACGTAGCTTTCGTAAAGAATTCCCAGAATTACGTACATAACGAAAATCGCGGCGATGAGCAGCATCGGCAGCGATTTAAATAATTGGCGAAAGACAAGCGCTTCACCCTGAAACGTGGCTTGCACACTGGGGATTTGCTGGTGCACTTGTGCGAAGCTGTCTTCGATGAATTTCGTGGCATCACCGATCGCAACGTCTGGCAGGAGGTTGAAGTTGATGGTTACGCTGGTGAATTGATTGAAGTGATTGACCGCCTGTGGACCAACAATTTGCTTTGTCGATGTGACCGCGCGCAGCGGCACAAGGTTGGCGGCAGTGCCGGTAGTGGTCGCGATCGTACCACCGCCTGCTCCACTGGCGCTGAAGCTGCCGCCGGTGTTACTGCGCACGTAAAGATTATTCAGATCGGCCGGCTGGGCGCGCTCGTTATCTTTGACCTCGAGAATCACCTGATATTGGTCCTCAGGTTGTTTGATTAAATAAATGTAATTCTGCGAGTAAGCCGTGCGTAACAAGCTCTGGACGGCGGAAGTAGAAACACCATAAGTAGCTGCGCGCTCGCGATCGATATCGACGGTGAGATTCGGCGTGTTGTTGTAATAATCGGAGCGGACGGAAGCGAAGCCTTTGAAATTCTTCAGCTTCGTCATCAACTGATTGGCAGCGGCGTAAACTTCATCGGGCACAATGCCGCTGAGCGTATAGGCGTATTGCCCCTGCGTCTGACTGGTTGCGCCGACATTGATTTGCAGCACCGGGTTCGGCTGCAAAATGGCCGTGATACCCGGAATAGAGCTAATCGATTTCTGCAATTGCGGGATGCACTGTTCGATTGGCAGGCGTTCACTTCTCGGTTTGAGAAAACAGAAGATCAGGCCTTGCGAAGCCGAAGTCCGAGCTGCGAAGCCCGCGAGCGTGAAAAATTGTCCGATGTTTGGATCGTCCTTCAGCTTTTGATTGACCTGTTGCTGATAGGCACGCATCTGCGCGGGCGAAGAACCTTCCTGTGCGATGAAAACTCCCCTGATGAAACCGCTGTCGCCCGGGGGCAGTAAGGTGAACGGCAAATGGGTGAAGAAAAACCAGAGCCCGAGAATGCATCCGAGAAGGATCGGAACGGCCAGCCAGGCGCGATCGAGAAATTTGTCCAGGGCCCTGCCATACCCTGCGATCACGCGTTGGATGAAATCGCTGGTCCATTTTTCCATGCGTGCGCGCTTATGTCCGGCTTTGCGTTCCCCCAGAATGCGCGCGCACATCAGTGGAGTGAGCGTTAACGAAATAAGTCCCGAAGCGAGGATGGCGACGATAATCGTAACCGAAAATTCACGGAAGATGCGGCCAAGCAAACCGGGCAAAAACACCAGGGGAATAAAAACCGCAGCCAGTGACAGCGTCATCGACATGATAGTGACGGAAATCTCGCCAGCGCTGTTGAAAGCGGCTTTCAGAATCGATTCACCATGCTCCGCGCGACGCACCACGTTTTCCAGAAACACAATGGCGTCATCGACGAGGAATCCGATCGCCAATGTCAGCGCCATCAAGGTCAAATTGTTGATGGAATAGTTGAGCGCGTACATGACCGCGACCGTGAGCAGCAAAGACAAAGGAAGCGCGACCGCGGGGATGAGCGTATCCGTGGCGCGTCCAAGGAAGATGTAGATCACCATTACCACCAGAACGAACGCGATCATGAGCGTGAATTGCACGTCGTTAACGGAATCGACAATGCTCTGGGACCGGTCAAACACTGGAACGAGTGTGATCGATCCCGGAAGACTCGCGCGTATTTCGGGAAAGAGTGCTTTAACCGAGTTCGCGACCTCGACGGCGTTTGCGCCCGCCTGTCGCGAGACTGCGAGCACGACGACGGAACCGGGCGGATTAAAGCCGCGCATCCAAAATGTGCGCGATAGTCGTTCGTCCTGTACGCTTTGGTAAACGTTGGCCACATCGCGCAGATAAACGGGCGAGCCGTCTTTGTTACGCGCGACAATCAGATTGCGATATCCTTCCGCTTGATCGATTTGCCCGTTCGGCAGAATAACGAACGTGCGGTGCGCCCCGTCGAATTGGCCGGCGCCAGAGTACACTGTTCCCGCTTTGATCGCGCTGGCGAGATCGTCCATGGTCAATCCGCGCGAAGCGAGCCCGGCGGGATCAGCTTTGATTCGAATGGCGCTCTGAACACCGTAAATATTCACCTGCGACACACCAGGAAGGATGGCGATGCGCTGTGCCACGGCGGTGGATGCATATTTGTAGAGATCGCCGTCGGTCAGTGTGTCGGAGAGCAAACCGAGCAGATATATCGCCTGATCGTTTGGATTTGTTTTTGTGAACGTCGGCGGGCTAGGCAGATCGAGCGGCAACTTCCCGGTTGCGCGCTGGATTGCCGCCTGCACGTCGGTCGCCGCGTCGATGATGCTCTTACTGAGAACAAATTGAAGCGTGAAGGATGTATTGCTCTGCGTGCTCTGGCTGGTGATGATGTCGAGCCCGGGAATTTGCAGAAATTGCTTTTCCAACGGTGTGGCAATGTTGTTCGCCATCGTCGTCGGGTTCGCGCCAGGATATGAGCACGTGACCTGGATAACCGGATAATCAACTGCGGGCAGATCGTTGACTGCGAGTTTGCCGTACGTTGCGATGCCAGCAACGATCACCGATAGGGTCAATAGCACGGTCATCACCGGGCGGCGAATGAACGGGCCGGAAAGACCCGAGCCAGTGACCTGGATTAACTTGGCGCCGGGAGCTGCGTTTGATCGCGCATCCGATTTGGCGGATTTCGTGAGCTGTTGTCGATCCTTCGCAGCATGGCGAGGCGATTCTTCCTCATGATTTCCAGCACCATCGTGTTGATCTGCCTGGGCCATATTCGAAAGACAACTTTACATCGGAGCTTTGGCGGCGACTTGGCCACCGTCGCGTTCATTCGGTGGATTATATGGTTTCGGATCAACTTTCATTCCGGGCGCGAGCGCAAGCTGCCCCGTTACCACAACGCTCTCTCCCGGTTGAACAGCGCCTTGAATCACGGTCAGGTCCCCGTCCTGCCGCTGACCAGGCTTGACCGGCCGCAGATCAACCGTGTTGTCCGGTTTCACCACGAACAAAAACGGACCGTTCTGACTGATTTGCACAGCCTGCGACGGGACCAGCGTCGCGTCTTTGAACAAATCGAGAATGAAACGCACGCGGACAAACTCCAATGGCCAAAGCGCATGATCGGGATTGGGCGTAACCCCGCGCGCTTTCACAGTGCCCGCGCCCGGTTGAACCGCGGTGTCAATGAAATAGAGGTCGCCCAAACGCGGCGGCGCGCTGCCATCTGCGGCGCGCGTTTCCACTTTCACATTGGGACCGCCGAGATAACGTCGCACGAGTGCCAGGTCGGTTTCCGAAACAGTAAAGTCAGTGTAAATCGGATCGAGCCCCTGAATGGTCAGCAGGACTGCGCCGCCGCCACCACCGTTCCCGCCGGTCACGACGTTACCAACATCGACAAGTCGCAAACCAGCGCGGCCATTGATCGACGAGCGAATGCTGCAATAATCGAGATTCACCTGTGCGGCTGCAACTGCGCCCTCAGCGGTTTTCACCAACGCCTCATCGCTTTTTACCGTCGCCTGGGCGGTATCCAAATCCTGGGGTGAAATCACGCTGCGCGCGCGCAACTCCTGCTGGCGTTTCAGGGTAATTTGATCGAGAACCAATTTCGATTGCGCTTGCGCGAGCTGCCCCTGGGATTGTTCGAGCGCGGCTTGATACGGCCGCGGGTCAATCGTGAAAAGCAAATCGCCCTTTTTCACGTCAGCGCCATCTTGAAAATTACGGGCGATAATCTGGCCGCTCACCTGGGCCTGGACCTGGACGGTCTCATACGCGGCACAAGTGCCAATTTCATCGAGATAAAGGGGCACGTCCTTTGTAATAACTTTGGCGACAAGTACCGGTCGCACTGGCGGCTGGGCCGCTTTGGCCTCACTGGCCCTTTGTTGAAAAATCCGATACAAAACAAACGAAGCCAGCAGGACGAAGAGCAGATACGCCCACCAGGGAATTGATTGGTTTGAGACGCGCGTTTGCTTCATTTGGATTTTGTCCCGGCGCCGCGGAGCGCCTTTTTTCTTGTAATCGGATGCCCATCTCTGTGCTGACCGTTATGAGGCAAGCGAACAGGGGACGTAGCAGTTCGTCGTGCTTCGTCGCGCTTTTCCGCTTTCTCGCAAATCCGCGTGAGTACTTTGATACAGGTTCGCAGCTCGGACGCTGGAATGTCGGCCAGCAATTCATGTCGAAGTTCGTCCGCCGCGGTTTTGATCGGGGTGATAACGCGTTGGGCGCGTTGGCCGAGGTGCACTATTTTGCATCGGCGATCGCGCGGCGAGCTCTGCCGCGTCACCCAACCTTCTCGCTCCAGCCTGTGCAACAGCGTTACAACGCTGGGTTCTTCCACACCGAGCCGTGCTGCAATTTCCGCCTGCGTGAGTGCGTCAGAGGCAATGGACAAATGCAAAAGCGTCCGCCATTTTGCCTGGCTTAAACCCATCGGCTTGAGTCGGTCATCCAGCTTCAGCCGCCAGGCACGAGCGGTTCCGTGCAATAGCGGACCAATCGTTTCCCAGTCGGATTTCATGGATTGAAATTAGTTAGCATGCTAACCAATTCCGTTTTGGAATGCTGTCAACGGCCCTTTAGAGGCGGGCCGACCTCGAAGAGGACCATCTCGCCTTTGTGCAAATCCTTTATGCGGGCGAGTTGATGCGCCGACCTTGGCGCCCATTTTTGCGTAGTTAGCGCCTCCTGCTCGTTTTCGGTTCGGACGAGGAAATAATGTGTATTCGCCGGCAGCTTCGTGATCTGGGCCGCATAGTTCAACGGCGCTTTCACGTAGAAGAACACCGGCCGATAATCCGGATTCACCGCGTAAAGCGTCTCGCTTGCGGGAACGATGGCGTTGATCTCTGCAGCAGCCTTTTTTACTTGCTGTCTGTTTCTCAAAATGAGCGCGGTGAACGGATAACCTATTCCACCGATCACGAGTCCAAGCCCGACGAAACCCGCGACTACCTTTGCCCAAGGTCCCTCCCCTCCCGGTCGAAGTTTATGAGGCCAATCCAAGGCATTGCCGGCATAGCTCATCGCCAGCAACCATGAGGCTGGAACCACTGCCGGCATACTGTATCGGGGCAGCGCGCCTGGCACGAGATTGACGACAAGAAGCGGTCCGAGGATTCCCCAAGTGAGAGCACGCGCCAGCCGCCGCTGCGCCACATCCTGAAATTTTGTAAATCGCACGAATGGAAACAGGATCACCCACGGCAGGAAATAGACGAGAGAACGCGGGACATTTTGGATCCAACTCAAAAAATGGAAACCGCTGGCGCTTAACCGCCCGCTGAATTGAGCCGACCACTTATGCACCGCCAACTGCGTGGTCGTACTCTGGAGAAAGGGAATCGCCCAGGCTGCGAAAATGGCGAGCATGATCGCGAGCGCGGCAAAGTGCGCGGGATGGACAAGCAGACGCCAGTTCTTCGTCTGCCACAGGACTGCCAAGACGAGCCCATAGAAAAATATGAGGTGGAGCGGGCCTTTCGCCAGCAGCGCAAGTCCGAGAAAAATCGATGGCGGAATCCAAATGAGCCATGGGGATCTCTTTTGGCTCCAAAAGCTTAACCAAAAAATGATCGCGAGGCCGGAGAGTGAAACGTAGATCCCTTCGATCTCAATTAACCGGCCTTTTTCTATCATGCCGATATTCGTTAACCAAATGAACGCGGCGATTGTCGATCCACGCGCGCCGAGACTGGCGCGCGCGACCGCAACAAACGCGATCGCAACCGCGAGCACGGAAAGCGCCGACGGCAACCGCGCTGTCCATTCGTTGCGCACGCCAAACACTTTAAACGAGGCCGCCACCAGCCAGTTCACAAGCGGCGGTTTGCGGAAATACGGACTTCCTCCCACTTGTGGGATAATGTAATTGCCGGTCTCAAGCATCCGGACTGCCGGTAAAATCCGTCGCCCCTCTTCTCCTTTGATCGCGAGAGAACCCAGTGCCGGAAGATAAATCGCCGCCCAAACTAAGAGCACCATCAATAAGCTTTTAGGCTGCGACATCATCGGATTGTTGGATGTTCGATGTTGAGTTTTTAAGGTCAAATCAAACCGGACCGCAGCTTGACGGCGCACCGGACAAGGCTAACTTGTTTTTCTAGTCCGCGCGCTGATGGGAGTGGGAACTGGTGTCCCACTCTTTTTAGTCTGCGGGCTGCGTGTTTTTATGAACGCAGAATTTATTGCCATGCTCGACTACCTGGAGCGGGAGCGCGGGATCAAACGCGAAATCCTGCTCGAGGCGGTATCGAACGCCCTGCTCTCGGCCTCGAAAAAGAGCGTCGGCGCATCCCGCGACCTGCGGATTGATATCAACCCGAAGACTGGCGAAATCCGGGCGCTGGCCAACCTGGTGGTGGTCGATCAGGTGAGCAATCCGCAGGACGAGATCGAGCTTTCAAAAGCGCGTAAGATCAAGCCGGACGCCAACGTTGGAGACACCGTCGAAATGGAAGTGACGCCGCGAAATTTCGGTCGGATCGCCGCGCAGACGGCCAAGCAGGCGATGATACAACGGATTCGTCAGGTCGAGAAGGAAATGATTTACGAAGAGTTCAAGGATCGGGCCGGCGAAATCGTGAGCGGCACAGTGCGACGCTTCGACCGGTCGGATGTGATTCTCGACCTTGGAAAATTCGAAGCAATCATGCCGCAGCGGGAGCGCGTGGCAGTGGAAGATTACAATGTCGGCGACCGGCTCCGCGCCTACGTCGTCGCAGTCGAAAATGGTATCCGTGGTCCGGAGATCATCGTTTCGCGCAGCCACCCGAACTTTGTGCGCCGTCTCTTTGAATTGGAAGTAAGCGAGATCGCCGATGGCACAGTCGAGATTCGCGGCATCGCGCGGGAAGCCGGTTATCGAACGAAAATCGCCGTCTGGAGTGCGAATGAGAAAGTTGACCCGGTGGGCGCGTGCGTCGGAATGCGCGGTTCGCGCGTCAAAAATATTGTTCGTGAATTGAATAACGAAAAAGTCGACATCATCCGCTGGAGCTCCGATCCGAAGGAGTTTGTGCTCGAAGCGCTCAAACCCGCAAAAGTAAAGAACCTCGTCTTCGATACCGAGAAAAAGAGCGTGCAGATTTCAGTGGATGAAGATCAACTTTCGCTCGCGATCGGGAAAAAAGGGCAAAACGCGCGTTTAACTTCGCGGCTCACCGGGTGGGAAATTAACATCGGCAAGGATATTTCGGCCACTACAGCCGTCGAACAGAAAGTGGCGCAGGCCGCGCAGACACTCGCAGGTGCGCTGCCAATCACCGAGGAACAGGCGCTCATGCTTGTGAAATCAGGTTTCACCAATTTGGAAGGATTGCGAGACGCGGATGTGCAGGATTTTGTAGACATTCTCGCAGTGGACGAGGCAAAAGCGCGCGAGATTCACGAGGCGGCCCATCAGGAAGAGGTCGCGCAGTAACTATGGCTCTGGTTTAACCCGCTCGAGCCATGAGCGAAATTTTAGAGGAACAACAATGGCAACAAAGACGAGCAGCAAGACCGCGACGCGCAAACCAGCCGCGCGCAAGGCTGCTGCTGCTCATAAGCCGCCCGCTTCAAAAGCTAGGACTTCGAAGAAAAAGCTAGAGCTGGACGCCGAATCCGCGGGTGCGCCCGCGAAACCTCAGCAACCGCCATCGGCAAAAGTTACGGCGGAGGTAGCTCCAGCGCCGCGCCACGAAGTCGAGAGCATTTCGCTCATTGACAAGAAAAAGCCGCGTAAGAAGGCGGAAGATGGTGAAGTAAAAGCGAAGCGCGACGTTCTGCCTCCGATTTCGCGCATTCGGGCATCGTTGGAAACGCCAGCCGCGCCTCCGAAACCCGCGCCACCGCCTCCAACAGAAGAGCCGGTTGTCATCGTCGAGGAGGGAACGATCACACCGCCTGCCGAAGCGGAAGCAGAGCCTCAGAATGTCATACACATCAAACCGCCGATTATCGTTAAACAACTGGCGGCTGAGCTCGGACTAAAACCGCATCAGCTCATCGCCGAGCTGATGACGTTCAATATTTTCGCGAATATCAACCAAACGATCGAGCCGGATATCGCATCGAAGATCGCCGAAAACCATGGGTTCGTTTTGGAGAAAGAGCGCCGCGAGAAAGGCGCCGGGGTTCACAAGGTCGAACAGGTTGTTGTGGCGCCCCCGCCTCCGGTCATTGAAAAAGAAGAGGAACTCAAGGCGCGCGCTCCCATCATTACGTTCATGGGCCATGTCGATCATGGCAAAACCTCCCTGATGGATGCGATTCGCAAGACGCGGGTCGCAGCCGGCGAAGCTGGCGGCATCACGCAACACATTGGCGCTTACAGCGTCGAGCATAACGGAGCGAAGATTACGTTTATCGATACTCCGGGACACGCCGCTTTCACTGCGATGCGCGCTCGTGGCGCCAATGTGACCGACATCGTCGTGCTCGTCATCGCAGCGGACGACGGCATCATGCCGCAAACCATCGAAGCGATTAATCATGCCAAGGCGGCGCCCCATGTGAAAATCATGGTGGCAATCAACAAAATTGATCTGCCGTCAGCTAATATCGACAAGGTCAAGAAACAGTTGCAGGAGCGCGAGCTCACGCCGGAGGACTGGGGTGGCGAGACGATTGTCTGTCCTGTTTCCGCAACGAAAGGCACGGGCATCGATCACTTGCTCGAGATGATGACGTTGCAGGCGGAAGTGATGGAGTTGAAAGCGTCGCCCACAGCCACGCCTCGGGGAACCGTGATTGAAGCGCAAGTCGAAGCGGGACGCGGTCCCACCGCTACTGTCATCGTGCAAATGGGAACGTTGAAAATCGGCGACCCGTTTATCTGCGGCGATTACAGCGGCAAGGTCAAATCGCTGCTGGATGATCGCGGTCAGGCTGTCAAGGAAGCTGGTCCTTCGACACCGGTGAAGGTGCTCGGATTTACTGGCCTGCCCAATGCAGGCGATGAACTTCTCGTAATGGATTCGGAACGTTCAGTAAAAACATTGAGCGAGGAGCGTTTGCTGGCGAAACGCGCCGATAAATTGACCGTGCCACAGCGCGCTACGCTGGAAAGTTTGCTCGAGGCTGCCGATGGGAAAAAAGTTCTTCGCATTGTTTTGAAATGTGATGCACAAGGTTCTCTCGAAGCGTTGGTCGGCGCGCTAAAGCAGATCGAAAGCAAAAAGATCGACCTGCAAATCATTCACTCAGCGGTTGGTCCGATTTCGGAATCGGACATTCTGCTGGCGAGCGCGTCAAACGCCGTCGTGGTTGGCTTCAATGTGAAAGTCGAAAGCATGGCCGTTCCCGCCGCTAAACGGGAGGGCGTGCAGGTCAAGCTTTACAGCATCATTTACGAACTGCTCGATCAAATCAAAGAAGCGATGGCGGGTCTGCTCGAGCCCGAACATCGAGAAACGATCATCGGACATGCCGAAGTAAAACAGGTCTTTCAACTCACCAAAGGCATCGTCGCCGGGTGTCTCGTTACCGATGGCCGCATTGGTCGCTCTGCCCGTGCCCGTGTCTTGCGGAAACGGCAGCCAGTTTACGATGGAGGAATTTCGACGCTCCGGCGTTTCCAGGACGACGTGAAGGAAGTGCGTTCAGGTTTGGAATGCGGGATTAAGCTCGGCGACTTCAGCGAATATCAAGTCGGCGATATCATCGAGTGCTATCAACTTGAAGCGATCGCGCAGAAATTGTAGGGCGTCTGTGTCAGGCGCGTGCGTCTCACAGAAACGCCCTACAACACTCCAATGAAACATCGCCAACTCCGCGTAAACGAGCTCGTGAAACGTGAGCTGAGCGCCATCGTTGCGCGCGAAATAAACTTCGAAGGCGTGCTGGTCAGTATTAACGATGTCGATGTAACGCCGGACCTGAAAAGCGCGCACGTTTTCGTAAGCGTTCTCGGCTCGGCAACGGGGGCGAGCGTGATCGATAAACTGGAAGCGCATCGTCCGGCCTTGCAAGCTGAACTGTCTCGTCACGTCGTTTTGAAATATACGCCGCACCTGGTTTTTCACCTCGACGATTCCATTGAACGCGGTGCGCGCGTCCTTGAGATTTTGCAGAATATCGAAAACCCACGCGG
>QHOD01000027.1 GCA_003218615.1 Verrucomicrobiota bacterium | reverse complement strand
TGGGCCTTCGACGTGACTCCAGAAGGAATTCGAGCAACAGAGAAAACCGCCGTCGAAACGCACCTTCGTCGCAACATGATCATCCTTGCTGCGATCGGCGTGATCGTTTCGGCAGGTGCAGGTTTTTTCCTCTTGCCGCGGATCTCCGCCCGCAACATCGACAAGTCAATTGCAGTGCTACCCTTCGAAAATCTGAGCGGCGATCCTGATAATACCTATTTCGCTGACGGCATGCAGGACGATATTCTGACGAACCTCTCGAAAATCGGCGATTTGAAGGTGATTTCGCGGACGTCAGTCATGTCGTATCGCGGCAGCGGGACACGCAACGCCCGCGACATTGGCAAGGCGCTGGGCGTGGCCACGCTTGTGGAAGGCAGCGTTCGCCGCATCGGCAACCGGGTGCGCGTGAACGTGCAGCTGATCAATGCCAGCACCGACGAGCACATTTGGGCGGAGGATTACGACCGCGATTTAACCGACGTATTCGCCATTCAAACCGATCTTGCACAAAAAATTGTCTACACGTTGCAGGCGAAGCTTTCGCCGAATGAAAAAGCGCGGCTCGATCGCCGGCCGACACAAGATCCCAATGCTTATCTGTTATTCGTACAAGCGCACGATTACGCCAACCGCACGGACATGTTTCGCGATACATCGTTGAAAGCCGAGTCGCTTTTCGAACAAGCGATCAAGCTCGATCCAAACTTTTCCCTTGCCTATGCCGGTCTCTCCATGGTGGAGAGCTGGGTGTATCACAGCTTCGACCCGCTACCGGCCCGGCGTGACAAAGCGCGTCTCAACGCTGATGAGGCCTTGCGATTGCAACCGGATCTTCCCGAAGGACATCTCGCACTCGGTTTCTCTTATTATTATGGCGACCGCGATTACCAGCGCGCGCTCGCCGAGTTCGAAATCGCCAAGCGCGGTCTGCCGAATGAAGCCCAGGCTTACCTGGCCATCGGCGCAATTCAGCGGCGTCAGGGCAAGTGGATAGAATCAACCGAGAATTTGGAAAAGGCGGCGGCACTGGATCCGAAGAACGTGGGCATCCTCTGCAACCTTGGCTATAGCTACATGGCTCAGCGCAATTTCGAAGCCGCGGACAAAATTTTTGATCGCGCAATTGTCGCAGAGCCACAGTCGTTACAGGCGGCTGGAATGAAAGCAGCCGTGGCGGTTCAATCGACAGGCGACCTTAGCGCGGTCGAAAAACAATTTTCTTCAGTTCCGCCCGAAGCCGACCCAGCGGGACTCATTACTTGGATACGGGTCGGGATTTTGACGCTAGAGCGGAAATTTCCGGAGGCCCTTCAAGTGGTGCAACAATTTCGTGGTGAGACCTTGGCTACCGCTACGACTGCACCTTGCCCGAAGGCTCTGCTCGAGGGGACGCTTTATCTGTATCAGGGCGATAAAGAGAAGGCGCGAATCGCGTACGAGCACGCGCGCACTGTCGCAGAGAAACTCGTGCGTGAAGCGCCTCAAGATTCCGCTCGACACGGACAGTTGGGCGTTGTGCTTGCTGGCTTGGGTCAAAAAGAAGAAGCGATCAACGAAGGCAAGCGCGCCGTCGAATTGTTGCCCGAATCGCAGGACGCCTTTGATGGACCACAAGGCACGGCGTCGCTCGCCCAGATTTATGCCTGGACCGGGGAATTCGACGAAGCATTTCGCCTGCTTGATCATCTGCTCGATATCCCGAACGGCCTCACCGTCCCAATGCTCAAGCTTGAACCGATGTGGGACCCACTGCGCAAGGACCCGCGCTTCCAAGCTTTGATCGACAAGCGCAGCCCAAAGACCTAGCTCCAAGGCTCAATCAAAGAGGCGCTTCGCGCGAAAGAAAATGCCGCCACGGCCATGGAACGATTTCGCTCGCCCGTTGATTATAAGCTTCCCTAAATTACCGCGACAAATCGAAGCATAACCATGCAAGACGCGACTCGACCCGTTTTCCTTCCGGTCATTATCGGTACACCACGGCAGGGGCGCCTGACCGAACCCGCGGCCAATTTCGTTTTCCGCGAAGTATCGAAACGCACCGATATCGAAACCGAATTGATCGACATCAGGAAAATTCCAGTGGCGATGGACGACGCCGGGGAGGCACTCAAAGACAGCCAATTTTCAGCCACGGTAAAGCGCGCTGACGGGCTCATCCTTGTTGTGCCGGAGTACAATCATAGCTTCCCGGGTTTGCTGAAGCACGTGCTCGATACAAACCTGAAGGAATACATCCACAAAGCCGTTGGCGTTTGTGGCGTGTCGGCTGGTCCATTTGGGGGCGCGCGCATGATCGAGAGTTTAATCCCTGTGCTGCGGGAGCTTGGTTTGGTAGCCATTTTCTGGGACGTTTATTTCGGTACCGCTGGGAAGCTTTTCGATCCTGCGACTGGTAAGATTACCGATCCGGCTTACGCGGGGCGTGTGGAGAAATTTTTGAACGAGCTTGTCTGGATGGCGCGCGCGCTGCGCCACGCGCGCGAACATATTCTGACGGCGTAGCACTCCGGCCCGCGCCCTACTCTTGGATCAGCAGCACGTCGTGCCCGTCGGGATGGCTGACGAGGCGCCTTTTAAAAATCCAGATTTGTCCTTCGACATCACGACAACACCGGACGAAACAAAGCCGACGTGTGCATCACGTAACTTTCTTCGCTAGAAGATCGATCTCGGCGAGCAACGCTGCGATTATTCCGCAGCAATCGAATCGTCGACCGGGCGCTTCGAGAAGCTTACCTGAAATACGATCGAACTGAGCAGACTCAGAAACTTCTACGCCGCTATCTTCTTCTGTAGTCCCATGCGGCCCGGCGCGGCCGGCCCCGAAAGGTTTCGCGAGATGGCTTTGCATCCTCGTAAGCGGACGCTAACATCCGTGCTCTTATGCCGTTCCGGCAGACTATCGCAGGAAAGATCTTCGGGCTGGCCATAATCCTGCTCCTGCTCACGATCGCGCTTGCTGGTTTCTTAATGTTGGAGGTCGCCCGCACGAAGCAGGATCTGAGGGTCGTGGCGGATTTCGATGTGCCGCTCACAAAGTCGTTAGGGCAAATGGATGAGGTCGGACTTCGAAGGGGGCTGGCGTTTGAACGCTGGTTCGGAGCTTTGAACGCCGCTGAGCCGAACCAGGAAATCGTCGCCGAGGCATCGGCTAACTACGCGCTTTTCACAGGCAAACTCAGGGAGCAATATGCCGCCGTTCGACGGCTTCTCGATGCCTATCCTAAGAATGTTGCCGGGCGCGAAACGATCGCCGAGATCAGGACGCTGCTGGACCAGGTCGAGCCCACCTATCAAGTCATAAACGCTCGTCAGCGCGAGGTGCTCGACCTGCAACTGGCCGGTGAACATCAGAGGGCAAATGAAAAGGTGGACCTGCTGAACGACGTTCGGCGTCAGGTGCAAAACCAGCGGGCATTGATGAATTCCAAGATGGAAGGGTTGACCACCGTCGCTGCACAGGCCACCGAGGAACGCCAGCGTGGCGTATTCTGGCTGGCGATCGCGGCGACCGCGTCCACCGTGGCATTGGGCCTCGCGGTCGCGGCGCTCATCACGAGTCGTCTCTCCCGGCCCGTGCGTTCGCTAGTCCACGCCATGCGCGATGTGCAGCTAGGCAACCTCGACGTGCAATTGCCTGTGAGCTCTACCGATGAGGTGGGGACGCTGACGGACTCGTTCAATTTTTTTGTGAAAGAACTGCGCTCCAAAGAACAAATGAAGCAAACGTTCGGCAAGTACATCGACCCGCGCGTGCTGCAGCATGTGCTGGCGCAGCCGGGCACAGAGGAGGCAGTAGTCGGCGGCCGGCGCGACGTGAGCGTGCTGTTCGCGGACCTGGTTGGTTTCACGAGTCTGTCGGAACGGCTGACTCCATCGCTTATGGTAACGCTGCTCAACCGCCACTTCGGCCTGCAAGCCCTGGCGGTTCAGGAACATCATGGGGTGGTAGATAAATTCGTGGGCGACTCGGTCATGGCATTTTGGGGACCGCCTTTCGTGAAGCCGGAAGAGCACGCAGTTTTGGCTTGTCGCGCCGCGCAGGGGCAATTGGTGGCGCTCGACACGCTGGGCCGTGAACTACCTGAGATCACCGGGCTGCGCCGGGACGCTCCAAAAGTCCGTCTGGCTATCGGTATTTGCACAGGCGAAGCCGTTGTCGGCAACATCGGCTCGGAAAACACGCGAAGCTACACGGTCATCGGCGACACGGTAAATTTGGCGGCCCGACTCGAAGGCGCCAACCGGATTTATGGGACCCAAATTCTGATCGCCGAAAGTACCGCGAAAGCCATCGGCACCGAGTTCGAAACGCGGGCGATCGATCTCATCTCGGTCAAAGGCAAAACTGAGACCACCCGCATATTCGAGTTGCTGGGCACATCTGGACAAGTTCCCGAACAACGGCTACGCCTGAGAGACCTTTACGAACAAGCTTGGCTCGCCTACCTGGCGCAGACGTGGGACTCAGCTGAAGCAACCTTCCGCGAATGTCTGCAGCTCGATCCTAATGACGGGCCATCTGGCGTCTTTCTTCAGCGCATTCAGACGCTACGCGGGCAACCTCCTGGCGAGGATTGGAACGGTGTTTGGCAACTCGTGGAAAAGTAAGGTCGGTTGCGGGAGCGTTCTTGCCCCGCAACTCTCAGCTGCGTGTTCGCGAATAAGCCGAGAGCGGTTCGGCTGTTTCCAGATTCTTGATTACGGTGCTGAGATAGACCGACTCCGGGTAGAACGCTTTGTACTTTGTGATCTCAGCGCGATTCAAAACCTTGAATCCATAACGCTCAAACATTTTTTCGCCGCGCCGGCTTTCGAATGTGACGATCTGTCCGTAAACGCGCTTCTCACCCGAGCGGTAAAGATAACTCAGATAGGCGCTCATAAGAGCGCGCGTCGTCGAAACTTTGCGCGCCTCCGGGAGAAGATTGATATGAAAATGCGGAACGCGTCGCGGCGCCGCGGGCACCTCGCGCCACCCATGCACGAGTGTCCACCGAATGAACCGGCGCGAACGTTCGTTATAGCGAAAATACCGGGTCAGCGCGCGGAAAAAGAGCCAGACATTCTGGTAAAACGCGTAGACCTGATTTTGCAAAGGCCAACGTGACCCCAGCAGGTAGCCTCGAATCTCGCCGTCGATTTCAAGGAGAAAGCACGACTCGGGTTCGTGGTCGGTATAGTACGTCGTAAGAAAATCGGCGAACAATTGTCGATCTTCGTAAACGGGATCGATCGGTTCGCCGAGGAATCCGGTCTGGCAGCACAATTTTCTCACCGCTTCACGATCGGAATCCCGATAGCTTCGGATCGTAAAAGATTTCTCGTTCTTCATCCGTTGTTTCTTTTGTAATTGGAGCAGACTTCGCGGTAAATACAAAAAAGCTGCTCGAACACAGGCGGCCATGCATAATCTGCGCCGGCGTGTCGCGCTGCAGTGCTTCCCAGCCTCTGTAATTTTTGCGCGCTCAATCCCTCAATCGCGTGGGCGAGAGCTTCCGGAGTGTTTTCCCGCGCCCAGGATTCTTGCTCATGACAGATAATTCGGTCCATGTAACTGCCGCGAATTCCCACCACCGGCGTGCCGCAGGCCTGACTTTCGAGCGCAACCAATCCAAACGTTTCCTGAATGCCCGGATGAACGAAAAGATCGGCCGCGCGATAATAGCGCGCGAGATCGGCGGAGTCTCTGCAATACTGAATCCATGAGACAGTGCCCGCGCGCCGCTGCAACTCTCGAAGCTGATGCCGCTGCGGTCCGTCCCCAATCACGAACAAGTGAAAATCTTCCGGCCGCCGCCGCTGCAAGAACTGAAAACTGCGAAATAAGGTTTCGGTGTTCTTTTCTTTCGCCAGTCGGCCGACGTAGAGAAGCAATGTTCGTCCGGAGTCAACGCCTAACGAGTGGCGCGTCGCGTTTCTGTCGTCGGGCTCCGGTTTGAAGATGTCGATGTTTACACCGAGGCGCACAGCGCGCACATTGCGCACTCCCCAGCCGGAGAGAACGTCCGCCAACGATTCCGAAGGCACGAGCGTGGCTTGGAATTGGTTGTAGAGCTTGCGCACATAGCCGCGCGTCAACTTCATCGCCTGACGGGTCCCGCGTTTCCCGAGGAACTTCGTACCGCTGCGCAAATAAGCCTCTGGGAAATGTGAATGATAAAAACCGATGACCGGAATCTTTTGCGAACGGCCGATCGCGATCGCTTTCCAGCCAACCTGATATGGATCGCTTGATTCGATAATGTCCGGCCGTTCTTGTTCTAAAATTTCTTCGACGGCGCGCAGATTCAGCAATGCCCGGTAGCGCGACGCGCGCGAGAGCAACGGGGAGTGAATCGAGTAAATGCGTGACCGGCTATTGCAGGTCATTTGTGTTTTCTGACCGGGAACGATGAGAACGTGTTCGGTTCCCGGCGAGTACTTCTTGATGTACGCGATCTTCTCGTGAACATAGCGTTTCACGCCGCCGCTCAGTGGCGAATAGAACTGAGTCAGATCGCAGATTTTCACTGGAGCTTGGATGTTGGTGCTTGGAGCTTTGACGCCGACGTCAGCTTCAAGATTCCAATTCGCTTAAATAACGCTCCGCGTCCATGGCCGCAGCGCAGCCAGATCCCGCCGCCGTAACCGCTTGTTTGTAAACGCGATCTGCTACATCGCCGGCGATGAAGACCCCAGGATGCTTGCTCTCGGCCAGATTTTTCGCGATCAAGTAGCCTTCCGGATCGCTATCGAGTTTTCCGATGAACGCTTTCGTATTCGGATCGTGACCGATGGCGACAAACACGCAAGCAACCGGCAATTCGCGCTCTTCATTCGTTTTCACGTTACGCAAACGGACGGCGCGCATCTCGCCTTTTTCATCGGGAATATATTTCGTCACGACCGTGTTCCAGACCGGCTCGATCTTTTTATTCGCGAATACACGGTCAGCCATGATCTTGGAGGCGCGCATTTTATCTCGGCGATGAATCAAATAAACTTTTGAGGCAAACCGGGTGACAAAAAGCGATTCTTCGGCCGCGGAGTCGCCTCCTCCAACCACGCAAACCGGCACATTCTTGTAAAATGCGCCGTCGCACGTGGCGCATGAAGTTAGGCCGTGACCAATCAGTTTCTCTTCGTTCTCGAGGCCTAAATATCGGGCCGAAGCCCCACTGGCAATGATGAGCGCCTGCGTGTCCAGCCATTCGTCATCGGCTTTGATGCGAACATGACTGTTGCGGGGCTCGAAATCCGTCACCTCCGCATATGAGAAACGTGCGCCAAATTTTTCGGCCTGTTTGTGCATGTTCAAGATGAGCTGTGGACCATCGATTCCATCGGGAAAGCCCGGATAATTTTCCACTAAAGTCGTGGTCGAAAGCTGCCCGCCTGGCTGGCGACCTTCCAGCACGAGCGGGCTCAGATTCGCCCTGGCGGCGTAAATCGCCGCCGTTAATCCGGCGCAGCCGCTCCCGACAATGATCACTTTCTCCATGAATAAACTTAGCACACGCCGCAAGCCGTAACACAGACTTCCAGTCCGTACAGTCAGGCAAGGTGCCGTGCGTCAATCGACAACGTTGTTCACCCGCGTAATCTGCGCGATGCCGGAACTTGCTGAGGTCGAATGGTTTCGCAAACAATGGAATCCGGGCCGTGGCCACGACATTGTCGATCTTAGCCTGCATCGGCGAAACAGAGTTTTTCGCGGAGCGAACACGCGCGAGCTTCCGCGAAGATTAGTCGGCGAAAAGTTTCTCACCTCGCAGGCGCGTGGCAAACGCATGCTCTTCGAATTCACCGACAACAACTGCCTCGGCATTCATCTCGGCATGACAGGCAAAATCCGCATCGAACCGAAGAATTTTCGGCCAAGCAAACACGACCATTTGGTTTTGTATCAACGTGAACGTGCCTTGGTCTTCACCGACTCGCGTCAATTTGGTCGCGTGCGCTTTCACCATGGCGACCAAAGGCCGGATTGGTGGAAGATCGATGTTCCCGAAATTATCTCGGCAGCGTTCAATCAAAAATTCGTCGATCAATTTTTAGATCGACATCGGAAAGCACCGATCAAAGCCGTTCTACTTCTGCAAAGTGGCTTCTCAGGAATTGGCAATTGGATGGCGGACGAAATTTTGTGGCGAGCGCGAATTCATCCGGCGAAGCACACCGGAAAACTGACAGCGCGAGAACGCGCAGCGCTGTTTGACGAGACAAAATTTGTCGTCCGCAAATCGCTGGAAACCCTCGGCGAGGATTTCTCCGATCCGCCGCGCAGTTGGCTCATCCATCAGAAATGGAAAGTGGATGGCATTTGCCCACGTCATCGTACCCCGCTATGGCATGCCACAATCGGGGGCCGCACGACCGCGTGGTGCCCGCGCTGCCAGAGATAATCTAGGGTCGCGGACTCATCGTCGCGCTCGGAACCGGGTTCACACCGCGGCTCACGGTCGCACTCGGAATGGGAGTAATCCCTGTATACAAGATCGAATTTTTCCGAATACCCGGACCGGGAATCAAACTCTGCTCATCCTTGCCCTTCGCTTGCTCAGGATTCGATCGGTGAGCGTCGCTCACGATCTTGCCGAGATTGAGCCCCATGTCGTGCGCAATTTTACCCCAGCCTTCCCCAGCTCTGAACTTTGCTACGATGCTGTCGAAGCTCTGACCGGAGGCTTTGGCCAGCAAGTTCGCAGTTTCCAACTCGCCATTGCCGAGTCCTGTCGCTGTCTTCTGCGTTTGAAGCGTGTCCACAGAAACGCCGGTCTCGCTGGAAATCCTGTTCAACACCTGCGAGCCACCCGTCGCATCGGCGCGGTGCGTTTTCCGTTCGCCTGCGTGCCGCGCTTTTCCCTTGTCGCCGTTCGCATCGGTATCGATCACTTCTTCTTCGGCGCCAGAGGACTGAAACAATCCCTTGCGAGCGTCGGACCTGCCACCCGAGGCGTCGCTCGCCGTCGATCGGCCATAGGCGCTTCCATCGAGGCCGGGATTATTGCCCGGGCCGAATCCGGGACCGCCCTGAGTAGGCTGAGCCCCGGTGCCGCTCGCGGCCGCCTGTCCAAACTGGCTCCCTTGCGTGCCGGGATTATTCTGTGAGCCAAATCCCGGCCCGCCACCGCCCCTGGCGGATGATCCCGCGATGATGAACAAAACCACCGCGACGCAAGGCGCCACCCCAACGGCTATTTTCTCCGAAACGTTCAACTTTATACTTTCTGCAAATCCCCTCCGTTTAGTTTTTAACGTGAATTGCTGCTTTAGGTTGCGGCGGAAATCCTATGCGCGGATTGGACACGATGTCGAGCCGTTTTTGGGACAGCAGGCCGCACATGCGACCGTTCCACTTTCGCTCAATGCGAACTCTCGCGTATCAAATCGCCTCACGATTGTAATCACGAATTTTACGCAGCGATGTACACCACTATTTTATGAAAACCGGTCACGCCGGAAAATGGACTGCGATCCGGCTCCCATTCTTGTACGTCACCCTCGCCGTCGGTAGCGCGAACGGCGATGACGTAATCGCCTGGACCAGTGGGTGTCCAGCCCGCGTGCATTTTCCAAAGCGACCACGCTAGATCGCCGCCGGTGTAGTGAATCTCTGCATCGTTCCATGTTTTGCCATCATCGAAACTCAGCTCCACACGTGAAATGCCGCGGTCGCCACCGTACGCGATGCCTTTGACTTCGATTGGACTGTTTAGCTGACCCAATGAAAACCACGATTCGTGATCGGGCACGTCGATGCGTGAACGAGTCGGCGTAATGAAATCTGGCCCCCAGCCTTGCGTCTCGTAAAATCCTTTCGCGTTCGGGTCCGTCACTTCAATCCGCGTGAGCCATTTCACATGTTTTTCGCCGAAATAGCCGGGCACAATGAGGCGGAGCGGATAACCATGCCGGTGCGGCAACCGGACGCCGTTCATTTCGTACGCAAGCAACGTCGTCGGGTCCATTGCCTTCTCCAACGGAATGGTGTCAACGTAGTTGTCGACGCCGTGAAAGCGGACGCGCGCGGCGCTCGAAAACGGCGCGGCCTGGTCGAGCAAATCGCGCAAGGGCAAACCTTTCCAAAGGGCGTTACTGATCAAGCCGGCATCCAACCCGTTGCTAATGCACATCAGCGTCGTCTCCTGCTCGATCGGCGGAAATCCGAGGAGATCCTGGAATCGCCAGGTCGCCCGATTCCGCACCAGACCGTTCACTTCGAGATGCCAAAGACGAACATCCACTCGCGGATCGACCACGTTCTTGGTCACGCAATAAAACAAATCGTTGGGCGTGATGGGCTGAACGATGCGGCCTTTGTATTGCGTGCCATCGTAACTGAAGGTGGCCACGCGATAAAGTTTGCGCGCAAGGGCGACACCGCCGCCCGCCACTGCGACTCCAATGGCGCTCAGCACAAACGCGCGTCGCCCGATTGTTGGAGTGAATTCTTGATCTTCGCGCTGGATTTTTGGTCCCACGAGAAATTGAAAACTCGCGACGAGCGTTCGCTCGAAAACAAAAACACTGAGTGCGAAGCCTATAAGCGTGACTAGTCGCCCCGCATCAATTGGTAATCCGACGTAACTGGTTCCCAGTACTGGCCAGAGCACGATCGCTGCCACAATAGTCGGCAGAGCGACAAAGATGCTGGTCGTCAAAAGCATCGCGCATCGACCCGCACGGCGCCACGTCATCAGGCCAAAAACTGCTCCGGCAGTCGCGGCAACCAGTAGCTGGCCGATGATCGTCGATCCAACGCCGAGCTGTTTGAGATGATTGTAGCCGCCTACCTTTCCCATGAGCGAAAGAAATGGGCCCGGGGAAATGAAGACCGAGAGCCGATCGCCAATGATGACGAGCGGCGTCGCCACGCCGAAACACGCGAGCAACAACATCATCACCGTCATGGCAATTCCGGCTATGAACCCCGCGAATAGGCCGGCGACGATTGCTTTCCACATGGAGAATGGCTTGGCCGTATTCACGCCTGGTGATTTCTAGTTATAGATTAACACGATGAAACACAGATCAGAACATCTGTCTCAATCCGTGTTCATCTGTGGCCTTTTCTCGGCTGCGATGCGAATAAACGTAGCGAAGATGCGCGCGCCAGCGACAAATGTGCCGCGCACCGTGCCGGAAACTTTCGATTCGCCACCGGCGCGGCGACGATGGTTCACAGGGACTTCGAGAATGCGCAGCCCGGCCCGCGCGGCTTTCATCTGCATTTCCAGATTCCAGCCGTAGGTTTGTTCGCGCATGCCGAGCTTCTCCAGCGTAGCGCGCCGAATCGCGCGAAATGGACACATGTCGGTGTAACGAACGCCGTACAAGATCGACATCAGCCACCCGGCAATTCGGCCGGAAACAATTTGCTGGAGATTCATGCTCCCTTGTTCGCGCCGACCGCGCGTGCGCGAGCCGATCACGAAATCATACTTTTCCGCGACAATTGGATCGACAAGTTGGTTCATCAACTCTGGGCAATCACTGCCATCACCGTCGAGAAAAACGACGATCTCGGATTCCGGGCGCAGCGCCGTCACTCCGGCAGCGCACGCGCGCCCATATCCGCGCGGCGCTTTCACAACGCGAGCGCCGGCCTCGCGGGCGCGGTTGGCGGTTTGATCGGTGCTGCCGTTATCGACCACGATGATGTCAGCGGGAATTTTTGTCGCAGAGACTTCCCGAACGACACCGGCAATCGGTTCTTCTTCGTTGAACGCCGGAATGATGACTGACACACTGTTCATCGCAGGACCAGCCAGGCGCTCGTGAAATAAATGACGAGCGCAAAAATATCCGCGAGCGCGAGTGTGACCGGGCCGGCCGCAATCTTGGGATCGAGTTTAACCGCATGCAGTAACGATGGCACCCCGAGACCGATCAGGCACGCACTCACGAGCGAGAGCGCGATGCTTCCGCCGATCACGAACGCGCCGCGCACATCGGCTCGCCAACTCCAGACAATCACTCCGACGAGCGCGCCGCAAGCGAGCCCGAGCAGAAGCGCGGTCGAAATTTCCCGCCGGAATGCCGTCTTAAACCAGTCCCAGGAAACATGCACGGAGCGCAGCGCCTGGGCCGTCACGCTCATCGATTGCGCGCTGACGCTCTCGTTCAAGCCGAGAACCATGATGAGAAAAAACGCGATCACCAAGCTTCGGGCGAGCGTGGCTTCAAACAAGCCGGCGAGAAGCGCGCAGATTGTGCCGCCGGCGACGGTCACCAGCAGCCACGGGAAACGATAACGGAAAACCCGCCAGGGCGAGGCATCGCGGACCTGCGCGAGATGAAAACCAAGCGCCTCGAAAAAGTCGCCTCGGGTGTCTTCGCGCTCGCCTTCATCGCTCTCGAGAACGCTCTCCATGAAAACGTCCGTGTCGACGATTCCGATTACCCGGCGTTCCGCGTCCACCACTGGAAATGCGAGAAATTTGTAGAGCACGAAAAATTCGCATGCCTCCAGAACGGTCGCTTCTGCGGGCAAAGCGATCACGCGCGGCACCATGATCCTGCGCAAGGGTGTGTCCGGAGCGGCCGTGAGCAAACGCCGGGTGGGCACAACGCCAACCAGGCAGTTGCGTTCATCCACAGCGTAAAAGTAAATGACCCGTTCACCGACGCCTTCGCGCCGGATGGTTTCGAGTGTTTTCTCGACGCTGGCATCCGCTTCGAGCAAGGGAAAATCTTGCCGCGCATAATCCAGCGCCGGCGCGTTGAAATCGATCGCGCCGGAGATTTTCATCGCCCTGTTTTTTGCACTTTGTGCACGATTCCTTTGTTCCGCAAAATTTCGGCTGCCTCGCTGAAATAATCGCGAATGTCCGATTGCGAGCGAATCCAATCGATGTAACGAGCGATTCCCTCGGCAAGATCGACATCGGGTTTGTAGCCGATGGCGCGGATGCGGGTCGTGTCGCTGGTAAGATGGCGCATCTCGCCGGGACGAAATTCGCCATTGATCTCGGGCGCGATGTCGATTTTGAGAGCAGAGGAAAGTTGCTCCGCGATTTGGCGAATCGGAGTCCCTGTGCCGCTGCCAACGTTCACCGGTGATCCATCCAGCTTGTCGGTCTCCGCAGCGAGCAAGTTGGCGCGCGCGATGTCTTCCACAAATGAAAAATCACGCGTCTGCTCGCCGTCTTCATAAAGCACCGGCGCCAAGTTATTGAGCAACCGTGTGCAAAAAATCGCAATCACGCCGGTGTAAGGATTGAAGATCGATTGGCGTGGCCCATATGTGCATGAGTAACGCAGCGCTACTGTCGGGATGCCTGTTTGTTTGCCCCAGAGCAGCACCAGTTTTTCCTGATCCACTTTCGTCAGGCCGTAAACGGTTTCGCCGCCAACCGGCGCGTTCTCCGGAGTCGGAACACTCCGGGTGATCGCGCTGCAGAGCGGGCAACGCACTTCCCAATCGCCTTTGCGCAATTGTTCCACCGGCCGCACCGATGGAAAAACGATCCCATGCTCGGGACACTCGCCAGTGCCTTCGCTGTAAACGGCTTGCGAGCTCGCGACGACGATTTTGCGTACCGGCGGATTTTTTTCGCAAATCACTTCGAGCATTTGCGCTGTGCCGAGAGAATTGACGTGCACATACTTCGCGATCTCGGGCATGTAACCGCCGTAAGCGGCCTGGTGAAAGACGATGTCGATTTTGTCAAGCGCAGCGCTGATCGTTTCGCGGTCGCGCAAATCGCCCTCAATGAATTCCGCTCGATCGTTAATCCATGAGGGTCTTCCGCGGCGATGCGTTTGCGCCTCAAGATTATCCAAGACGCGCACTTCCCAGCCTTCGCGCACAAGCAGATCAGCGACGTGCGAGCCGATCAAGCCCGCGCCACCAGTGACAAGCGCGCGTTTCATTTCGTTGTAGAGGCATTTGTATCAATGCCTGTCCTTTTAAGATTCGGCGCTTGGCACAAGCGCCGCTACAAATTTATTATTCAGATCGGCCAGATTCGCTCGCGACCTTCCCGCGCGATGATTTCTTTTAAGAACTTGCGCGTCTCCCGTGCCATATC
>QHOD01000244.1 GCA_003218615.1 Verrucomicrobiota bacterium | reverse complement strand
GAATTTCGCGACGCTGTCCAGCAAGGCGTCGTGCGCGATCAGCGACTCTTCGCGCGTCGCGAGGTTTTTTACCTTAACCTGCGGCCATTCATCGCCGTAAAGAAGCGCGAGAGACGCGCCGACGTCTTCGGCCGTTTGAAATTGTTTCGGAACCTTAGTGGCGGTGAGCGGATAATCGACGCGATAACTGCGGTCGCGCAAATGTTGGATTTGGGCAAGCGCATCGGCGCGACGTTCTTCCTTCGCGACGACGATGTAGATGTCGATCTCGCGGTCACTCGCGATTGCTTTCTCCATCGCTTCTTGAGCGTGTGGCGTTTCGTTGATCAACTCCCTCAGGACGACGTCGCCCATAGCAAAACCGAGCGCGGGCATTGAGACAGCATCGTCACTAAGCTGTGCGATCAAGTTGTCGTACCGGCCGCCTCCGGCGATGGCGCGGAATTTCTTAGCCCGGTCGAATACCTCGAACACAATCCCCGTATAATAAGCGAGGCCACGGACTATCCCGACATCGATAGAGATGAAATCGGCCAATCCCCGCTGGCGCAGGCCAGCGATAAGCTTGTCGAGCTTCTCGCTTTTTCCTCCGCTCTTTAGGGCCGCAAAGACAGGATCGGCGAGCTCGCCGAGTTTCTCGGCCGTTTTCTCGCGCGGCTCGCGCCCGCATTTATCGATTACTTGCAGCAATTCCTCCCAACGATCAGGCGGCACATTTTTATCGCGCAGGAAAGCCGTCCAGAAGTCGCGGTCACTGATCCGAACAACGATATCTTTCTCTGTGAAACCGAACTGGCGCAGGACATCGATACAAAGCGCAACGAGCTCAGTGTCAGCGGCCAGATCCGTTTCCCCAACGATGTCGCAATTGAGCTGGAAATGTTCGCGCAGCCGGCCGCGCTGTTGTTTTTCGTAGCGGAAAAATTGGCCGATGGAAAACCATTTGAGCGGTTTCTTGAATTCACGCTCGTGCGCGGCAACCACGCGGGCGAGGGTGGGCGTGAGCTCGGGACGCAACGCGACTTCGCGTTCGCCTTTGTCGGTGAAATTGAAAAGTTGATCGACAATTTCTGCGCCGCTCTTTTTTTTGTAGAGCTCTGTCGGTTCGAGGACGGGACCGTCCCATTCCACGAAACCGTAGCGGCGGGCGACTTCGCGCCAGCGAGCGAAGGTGTAATTACGCTTTGCGCAGTCCTCGGGCAGGAAATCGCGAAAACCGGGTAATGCCTGCATAAAGCTCAAGTCACGCTCGTTTGATGCCGCAAGGCATTAGGCCTTCGATGCGACCATCCGGAGCAGAATTTACGATATCAAGGCGTAGCTGAAGAAACTCCGGCGTTAAGGGGCCGGGAACATAGACAATGGATAACATCCATTTAATCAAAGCAGAGGGACAAATATGAAACAAACGAGATTAACGAAAATATTGGCAGCGGGAGTGGCTTGCGCGGCAGCGCTCGGCATAGCGCTCGCACAGGAGACCACCACAACGACCGTGGATCCGGTGACAGGCACGACGACGACCGCCACGACCTCGACCGCAGGCACGATTGTGAATTATACGCCGGATTCGGATTACATCATGTTCCGAACGGCGCCAGAGGCCGCACCCGTGCGCTATTACTACACGCCAGAAACGACCATTCTCGATCCAGAGGGTCACACCGTGACCTGGTCGGCGGTTCGGCCAGACATGCCGGCGACCGTCTACTACACGAATGTGGGTGATCGAGTTGTGGTGCGAAAAGTCGTGTTGAGCCAGCCCGCAACGGTCTACGAGAAGAAAGAGACCACGACAACAACGACAAAGCCTTAAGGGCTGTTCCAATAGTTAGTGGAAATTCAAAGCGCTCGCGGGATGCAATTCCGCGGGCGCTTTTTGCTGTCCTGAAACCTGGGAGCCGCCTTAGTGCAGCGACTTATTGAGACACTTAGGTCCCTCCACTTTGTCAATCTCCGTAGCCATGCGGAAATTTCTGGTGCCAGTTCCACGCGCTCTCGATAATCCGATCGAGAGATTGAAATTTGGGCTGCCAGCCAAGCTCGGTCTTGATTTTTTCCGAAGAGGCAATAAGCCGCGCTGGATCACCCGCGCGGCATGGTTTTTCGACGGCATCAATGTTTCGGCCGGTAATTTTGCGACAGGCGTCGATCACTTCTCGAACGCTTGAGCCGCCGCCGGTACCAAGGTTGTAGAATTCGCTCCCGGCCGCCCCCAGAGCCAGAATATGCGCCCGCGCAAGATCGACAATGTGGATGTAGTCGCGAATGCACGTACCGTCGGGCGTCTCATAATCGGTGCCGAGAATTTCTATGTGCGCCTTCTGACCGAGCGCGACTTTGAGCACGTTGGGAATCAAATGTGTCTCAAGCCGGTGATCTTCCCCAAATTTGCCGGACGCTCCGGCGGCGTTGAAATAACGCAGCGATACGAATTTTAAACCATGAATCTGGTCGTACCAGCGCAAGATTTTCTCAAAGGCGAGTTTCGATTCGCCATAGGGATTGATTGGCCGCGCCGGGGCAGTTTCGTTGATCGGCACATGTTCAGGTGGCCCGAAAATCGCGCAGGTCGAAGAAAAAACGATCCGGTTCACCTGCGCTGCGACCATGCCGTCCAGCAGGTTTAGACCGTTAGAGATGTTGTTGCGAAAATATTTGGACGGATCCCGCATTGACTCAGCGACAAGCGCACTTGCGGCGAAATGCATCACGGCGTCCGGGCGTGCGCTGGAAAGCGCCGCCTCGATTTGCTTGCGGTCCGCCAGGTCGCCTTGGATGAATCTTGCCCGCGGATCTATAGCGCGGCGATGGCCTTCGCTGAGATTATCGAAGACAGCGGCTTCATGGCCTTCATCGAGAAGCAATTCGGTGCAGATGCTCCCGATATAGCCGGCGCCCCCAACGACGAGAATTTTCATCCCGCGAAATTCCGGCGTGCCTGAGCCCCGTGTCAAAAGAAAGCGTAAGCGGCTACGTCTTTTTCTATTGCTGAGGTTTCTTGGGATCCAAGCTGGCGATCAGCTCTTTCTGCTGCTGCGTTTTTTTCTGCTGCAAACTCGCGACCATCTGCCGGACACAACGATGCTTGGAGCGCGGTGCGAGCACTTTCAGGCTTTGTTCCTCCGAGCCCCATTGCAAAATATCGATATCGACGTGACGGACGCCCCAGCGTTGCATGTCGAGGCGGCTCGCCTTGTAAAGGTCGATGGTGTCAGTCCCGACGAGTGCGATTCCGTAGTCATCGATGATGTATTCATCGTTTGTACCGGCAAGCCGGAACCGGGTTCCGAGCGGGAAGCGCGACCAATCAGACGCGGCGCTCATCACGTGGCGGCTGGAAAGCCGGCAGTCGAGTGCATTGTGACATCCGCCTCTTTCGCTGTGCGTGTAGGCGGTGGTACGCACGTTTTGCATGTGCTGCCCACTGACAAGGGTCGGCTTCGATTGCGTCGCACAGCCAACGATCAGGCAAGCGACAATTCCTGCGATTGTAAGGTTAAGGCACTTCGGCATTTGCAATGTCGCGCCCTCAATAACAACTGGACCTCCCGCATGCAAGCATTAATTTTGCGGGTCGAATTGCTCAGCCCTGAAAGTCTTCGGGGGTGATCCCAGCGGCTCTTCAGGCTTTGATGTTCCGGCCGGCATCATCGATGCCGGCTACCGGCATTAGCGCGTGGCCGTTTGCGCTAGCTCCGTCGTG
>QHOD01000243.1 GCA_003218615.1 Verrucomicrobiota bacterium | reverse complement strand
CTTTTAACAAGCTGATGAAATACGCGGGCGTGTTCGACCAGAGCCCGGTCTTCGGGGTGTGCGCATCGAGATATTTTTGCAGCGTCTCCTCACCTCCGCCGAGCGGCATCGCCAGATAACCGGGCAAAATATCGTAGAGCGTGGGGATATCGGTCGAGCCCTGGATCGAAGCGTGCCCGCGCAAGGCGAGAATGCCGCCGCCGGGCCGGCCGATGTTGCCTAACAACAATTGCAGGATCGAGGCGGTGCGAATGATTTGCACCCCTTTGGAGTGTTGCGTCCAGCCAACGGCGTAACAAATCGCGGCCGTTTTGTCCGGGCCCGATGCCCTAACGAGTGTGTCGGCAACTTTGTGAAAGAGCTCTGGCGGGATCCCGCAGACTTTCTCGACCATTTCTGGCGTGTAGCGCGCGAAATGGCGTTTCAATTTTTGAAAAACACATTGTCGATCTTGCAATGTGAGATCGCGCTCAGGAAAGCTGAGGCCTTCGCCTTTGTATTGCCAGCTCTGCATCGAGTAATTGCGTGTCGCTTCGTTCCAGCCGGAGAAGAAACCATCGGCGTTATCTTCCGGATCCCGGTAGTCGTCGCGCAAAATGCAGGACGCATTCGTGTAATGGACCACGTACTCGCGAAAGAAAAGTTCGTTCTCGATAACGTGATGGATGATTCCCCCAAGAAACGTGATGTCGCTCCCGGCGCGGATCGGCACCCAAATGTCGGCCAGCGCGCTGGTGCGTGAAAATCTTGGATCGACATGAATGATGGTCGCGCCGCGCTCTTTTGCTTTCATCACCCAGCGAAAACCGACCGGGTGCGCCTCGGCCATCGAGGAGCCTTCGATTAAAATGCAATCGGCATTGGCGAGATCTTGTTGCGCGGTCGTAGCTCCGCCCCGGCCGAAGGAGGTGCCCAGACCGGGCACCGTACTGCTATGTCATATCCTGGCCTGGTTGGATATGCACACCATTCCCAGGCCGAGAGTGAAAAGTTTTCGGATAAGATAATTTTCTTCGTTATCAAGAGTCGCGCCGCCGAGATGACAAATCGCAGTTGTGTGATTGATCGTCGCGCCGTCTTTTTTGTGCACGAACGTGCGCTTGCGCGATTCCCAGACACGGTCCGCCACCATGTCCATCGCGCGATCCAGCGAAATTTCTGTCCACACTTTCGCGCGCGGTGCGCGATATTTCATTTTCATCTCGCGGCGCGAATGGGTCAGCAGTTGATAGGATGCCGCGCCTTTCGGACAAAGATTCCCCTGGCTGATCGGACTCTCCGGGTCTCCTTCGATCGAAATCAGTTTTCCGTTCTTATGATAAATGAGCTGCCCGCAACCGACGCCGCAGTACGGACATATCGACCGCGCGACTTGCGCGTCGTCGGTCCGCGCGTGCATTGCGCGCGTTTTGTCCGACATCGCTTCCAACCCTGTGCCGTCGGCCCGCTCGCGGATTTGACGAATGAGCGGCCATTTCGAGAGCAAGCCAGTGAGCGATGGCATGGCGTTTAGTCCTCGCTTAAGCAGCCAATTTCACTGTTATCGTTTTATCTCGCACCGTAAAGCGCAAACCAAGAGGTCGATCTCCATCGAATGTCGGCGTTCAACTAGCCGCTGGCTCCGGCAATCCGAGCGACTGCATTGTGTCAGGCGATAGACTTCCGGTTACGTTTAGCTGATTGGCGACTTGATAATTCGCCACCGCGTCACGCGTCGTCGGTCCGAAAATGCCATCGACTGGACCGGTGTAATAGCCCAGCTGAGCGAGCCGCTCCTGGATAGCTTCGACCGTGGGATCAGCCACCGGGACACCGTTATTGGACGCCTCTGTATTATCGTACGGCTGATCGTCAGCGTAGTAATCGTACGGATAGTAGTCGTCGGCGTAATACGGCAGGTAATCCCATGGGTAGAACCCATCATCCAGTCCAAACCAGAAGCCGTCGTCAAAGACAAAGAAGCGACCGTGATGGAAATGGGCATGCCGCCGGTCCCAATCGCGGTGCCAATTTGCGTCGTGACGTTCAGCAATGTGATCTGTCCTTCCGTTCAATCCGGGTTGCGGGGATGTTTTCGACGGACGCGTGGCCGAAGCCATCGCGACACGATTGCGCGTGAGGCTCGAACCAGTAGGGCGATTGATTCCACGGTTTGGTCCCGAAAAGACGCGCGGTCTTGTTCGCGACACACCCATCCCGCCTGCGAAGCGCGGGCCTCCGGCGGAAAAGTGTGGATTCCCCCCGCCGAAGCGTCCTGCCGGAAGGCCGAAGGCTATGCCGCCGCCGCGGCCGCCACCACGAAAGCCACCGCCGTGGAAACCGCCACCGCTGAAACCTCCACCCCCGTGGAAGCCTCCACCACCACCGAATCCTCCTCCACCTCCACCGTGACCAGCCGCCCACGTGATCGGGCTGAGTGCGAGCAGAGTGAGGCCAATTAAACTCAGTATTCTTTTTGTTTTCATAGCAGTACGCTCGCGCGAGCCGCATGTTGTTGCCATTGCGCGTCCGCGGGATTTTGAGGTGCCACGTTTGAGGGATGCTCGCTCCCTCTTTTGAATGACAGGTAAGAACTGGTAAGGGAAACAGAACCGCAGCGAGCGACTGCGGCTAGTAGCGTTCCGCGGCAAAGACTGCTTCCGGATCGGAGCCGGAGACTTTGCCCACCGCGATCCAGCCAATGCGGCTTACTAGAGCGCCAATTAAAAACGAGACCGCTGCAAACGGGACCAAGCCCAAAAACCGGAGAACAAGTGCGAGTGGCCCAGTCAAAATTTCGCCAATCCGAATAAGCCAGCCCGAGCCATGTTCGTGTATCGCGCGATCAGCAACCCCATGTTTATCGATACTGAGCCAGATCAGGAGCGCTGACTCAACGCTTGCCGCATAAAACCCGATGAAGTTGAGCGCGGGGATTCGATGGCCGAGCAATTCCAACAGAGCAGCGGCGGATCCTAATCCCGCGGTTCCAAAATGAATCGGCAGTAGGGTGCGATGCAAAAACCACGCGGGAATCGCGGTGACTCCGATCAGCACGCCAGTGTAAGTCGCGAGCAAAGTTCCAAAAATTGCCGCACCAAAAATGAAGATGCCAGCAGCGAACCGCAGGAGTTGATCGAGGGTGCCAGAGAAGATCTGATGCGCGTGCAATTCGAGCGTGATCAACCCCGGCACGGCGCAGGCGCCGAATGCGCTGAGAATCCAGGCACCCATCGACATGGCTGATCGGTGTTTAAAAACGCGCAGCATGTTGAGGAAGAGGTGCGGGCGGCCAAGATCCATGATCAGAAGAACAGGTGAAAGAATCGCTCCAGCTATGGACGCAATCCACATGGCCATGCGCGCAAGATCGACATGGTGAAAGATAACAGCGCCGCTTGCGATTACCGCGGACATCCCGGCCATTCCACCGAAAAAAAAGTAGAGCGGAATTTCCCAGGTCCAGACCGGCGGTCTGACGACGGGCTGACCGTAGTAGCCGGGCTTGCGGGGAATCGGGCCGCCGGCAACATCCACGCCTTTGCCCGGAACGACGCCCTCCTTCCAAGCTTGCTCGCGTAATTCTTCCAGTCGCTTTTCGGATGGCGAGTTACTCGTCATGAAAAAAATGCGAATGCCACCAGTGTTGCGATGATTGATGCGATCGCGGTCGCGAACGCCGCAGTCCACGCCGACTTTAGGTAAATTGTTGGAATCTGCGGTTTAGGTGGAAGTCCGTAGGCTTCCGGTTCACCGAGAATCAAAAAGAATGCATGAATGCCGCGTACCGAAGTTTCCGTCGGATCGTAAAGCTGCGCGTCCGTGTAACCGCTTTTTTGTAATTGCTGCACGCGTTCCGAAGCACGTGCGCGCAAATCATCGAGCCGGCCGAAGACGATCGATTCGGTTGGACAAACCTTTGCGCAGGCCGGGACGAGTCCGCTCTTTTGTCGATCGTAACAAAACGTGCACTTAAATGCTCCGCCGGCATCGGGAAGCGGCTCCGGCCGGCGATCGATCACTCCGAACGGACATGACACGACGCAATAACCGCAACCATTACAAACGTCGTTCTGCACGAGTACCGAGCCAACTTCAGTGCGCACGATCGATCCGGTCGGACACGCCTCCAGACAGCCCGCGTCTTCGCAATGCTTACAGACGTCAGACAAAAAAATCCACCGGAACGGATCTTGGTCTAACGACATCGGACCGGCGATTTGATTTCCTTTCGCACGGTCCTGTTCCAGAAACATTACATGTCGCCAGGTCGATGCGCCGAGATGGCCGGTGTTATCATAAGAATTTCCCGACCAAATGAAGCCGTCATCCGGCACCTGGTTCCATTCTTTGCACGCGACTTCGCAAGCCTTACAGCCGATGCAAACAGATGGATCGGTGAAGAATCCCACTTCGACGTGATCTTGCACGAAGGAATGTCTTCGCTGATTCGTGCTCTGGAGTCCTTCGCCGATCATCGATTGTCGATCTTTCCTTCCAGGCCGTGACCACCACCAGCTCTGGCACAAGGCGCACCCGCCGACGGTTGCATCGCTCGCGTTTTGTCCGACATCGACTCGAGACCGGTGCCGTCTCTGCGCTCTCGAATTTGCCTAACGAGCGGCCATTTCAAGAGCAGCGCAGTGAGCGACCTCATGTCGTTTAGTCCCCCCTAAAGCAGCCAATTTCATTATTATCGTTTTCCCTCGCGCGGTAAAGCGCAAAACCGGGATACGGCCATCGTTGAAAGACTTACTTGCGTGCCATTGGACCTTGATCTTGCGGTCGAATTGGACGTTTACACGATTCCAGGAAAGCCACTAACGCGTCAAGCTCCTGCGGTTTAAGGGAACTGCCGAACGCCGGCATGTTGTTCCCACCGTTAACAATTCGGATCACCATGTTGTCGTGCGTCAATTTATCCGCGATGTAGGTGAGGTCGGGCCCGCGTCGACCGCCATGACCCTGGATGAGATGACAATTGAGACAGGCTTTGTCGTGAAAAAGCAGTGCGCCCTCGAAGACTGGTCCGCTCGTTGCCCCGATCACTTTTTCGGTCAGCGGCAATGCTTGGAAATTTGGCGACCATGGCGATTGCTGTCCTTCGATCCAGAGCGAGCCAATCATAATCACCGATAAACACACCACTGCGATAGCCCATGGGCGCCGTGATGCGGCGCGTTCTCCTTTATGATTTAGGACGGGAATAATTAGCAGCAGCAGGCCAATAAGAACTGGCCCGAGAATCATGAAGTAGCCCTCAATTCTGTTTGGGATCAACGCGAGCAGCGCAAAGTACCAAAGGAGATACCAGTCGGGACGCGGATCGGCGTCGAGCACGCTCGGATCAGGAGGTTTGTCGAGCGCGGGCGGCCCGATGAAATGCGCAAGCAGCGCGATGGCCACAATCAGCCCAGTGCAAACAATAACGTCGCGCCATGCCAGGTCGGGCCAAAACGGTCGGCCGCTTTTTTTGAGTAGTTCGTCATACTCCCTGCGATAGGTCTCAGGGTTGACCGGTTTGCCGGCAGTCGGCGGCTCCGAAATACCGTGGCGCAAGACGAGCCAGAGGTGCAGGCCGATAAAGCCGAACATGACTGCGGGAAGGACAAAGACATGGATCGCAAAAAAGCGACTTAAGGTGGCGCCGCCGATCGTGTTGCCTCCCAGGATGAAGTGCGCCAGCCAAGGGCCGATCAGAGGAACGCGACCAGCTTGTTCAGCTGCTACTACTACCGACCAGGCCGCCGTTTGATCCCAGCGCAACAGTTGCCCGGTAAATCCCATGGCCAGCGTGAACCCGAGCAACAGCACACCGGTGGTCCAGGTCATCTCCCGCGGGAATTTGTAGGCGCCAAACAAGAAAGTTTGCGCCATATGCGCCCCGACCATTAGCACCATGGCCGAAGCACCGTAATAATGGAGTCCGCGCAGAAAGCTGCCGAAGGGCGCGTCGTTCGTGATGAAGACAAGCGTCTCGTAGGCCTGGGACGACGAAGGAATAAAAGAAAATGCCAGCGCGACACCGCTCGCCACTTGCACGATAAATGCAATCAGGGTCGCGGTTCCGAAAACGTACCACCATTTGGCGTCTTGCGGCGCGATGTGCTTCATCGGCTTCAGCAACACGCTGATCCCGATCCGGTCATCGAGCCAAACCCAGATCGACTTGAAGAGTTGCTTCATGACGTCGTGGTAATGGGAACCACGACCGGGTTCATTTTCACTTCACCATTCTCGACGCGAACATTGTAACGGAAGAGCGGGAGCGGCGGCGGCCCGGCGGCAACGCTTCCATCATAATAGTAGACGCCACCGTGGCAGGGACATATGAAAAGCTCAGCGCCTTCCAACCAGCGCACCGGGCAGCCCAGATGAGTACAGTTGGCCGAAAATGCGATAAAGCTGGTCTCGCTCTCGCGTCGAAGCCAGATCGCACTCTTCGCCGTAACCCCAGCCCAGGGAAGCGACGAGGAGTCGATCACTGTAACGCTGACTGTTTTGCCAATCTGGAACTCGTTAACTTTGCCAAGAGTTACCCATTTCGCGGGCGGTTTGCGAAACAACGGCGCAATGATGAAACCGATGAGTGGGACTCCGACAACGGCGGCGCAAAAGCTGGCGAGCGTAATCGAGAGTTTTTCGAAAAAGCGGCGACGGGTGATTTCCTCAGGCG
Source organism: Verrucomicrobiota bacterium (assembly GCA_003218615.1). Lineage (GTDB taxonomy): Bacteria > Verrucomicrobiota > Verrucomicrobiia > Chthoniobacterales > UBA10450 > Udaeobacter. Next base: position 1,750 of record QHOD01000243.1, on the reverse strand, counting down.
CTTCTATGCCGAGCGAAGAGTGGTCAGCGGTGTTTTCGTTCATAGCGAATTTCTGTGATCCATCCAGCGAGCGATGCGGTGAAGAGGACAAGCCCGACAACCAAAACGACCCACGAAGTGATTAAGCCCCAAAAAAGAAACGCGGTTCCCATCGCCAGCCCGGCAGGGAAATAGGTGGGATGCGGCAGGGGTTCGTCCGGCAACGGCTCCCAATCCGGATGTGGATTAGATCTTTCGTCAGGCATGAGATTTCTCGGGTTGCGCGGCGGAATCCGACTGCCAACGAACGAGCTGGGCCAGGATTGCCGTAACATAAATCAAACACATTGGGACCCACATCAGCAGCCCGCCGATTTGCTGATCTCTCTCAGTCGTTAGGCCCCACTGGCCGCGGACGGCATTAAGTATTCCCAACCGATCAACCGGTTGTTGGTAAGCCGGGCAAATCGAAACCGGCGCGAACGTCAGAATAATTCCCAGGACGCTGCAAGCGATGCAGGCGGTAAACAGGTAAGCGATCCCCGCGAGCGGTGAAAGCCGGTCTGCATCGCGCGGAGCAAGCACTTGCCACCAGAACACGCTTCCCATGAGAAGCAGTGAGGTCGTTTGGACGACTGAGACAGTTTTCAATGTCGTCGCCGCGTTGCAGAGTGCGGGCGCGTGCCAGAGCCACATCGCACCAACTCCGGCGACCCAACCGATGAGCGGATGAGTGAAAGTTCTAAGTGAGCGCGGGAGGGAAAGCGAACGGGGCAAACTTAACAACAAGAGAGCGGGAACGATCAGCACGAGCAGGATGTGCTGGATCATGTGCGCGCTGAAAAGATAACCGTCAGCCAGCGCGTTCAGCGGTGATACGAGAGCGACAAGAAATATGACGAGCCCACCGACGAAGTAAGCAGGCCGGCCGCGTAACCCAAAGGCGAGAAAATATCCCGTCAGAGTGAGCGCGCAAAGAAGCAGGAGCACGGGATTCCATTCCCAGGCAGTAGTGAGAAACTGATAAGTAGTCATCGAAGGAGCGGAAGGATGTAAACGGTGAGCAGAACAAAAACCCAAACGACATCGACGAAATGCCAGTAATAACCCGCGGCTTCGAACGCAGATTCGCGACCCGAAGCAAAATCACCGCGCCAGGCAAGCCAGAGAAAAATCAGGAGCGCGACCAGTCCGAGCAAAACGTGAAGACCGTGAAAACCGGTTAGGGTAAAGAATGTGGTCGAAAAAAGGTTGGTGCTAACATCGACGCCGGTCTGAAACAATTTCCAATACTCAGTTCCCTGACCAACCAAAAAGATGCCGCCGAGCACAATCGTTAGGGCGAGCCATCCGAGCATCGAGCTGCGCAACTGTTTACTCATGGCAATTTCGGATCGCCAGAAAGTGAAGCTACTGGCGAAAAGACAAACGCTGAAGATCAGCGTCCGCGGGACGTCGAGTTCTCTCGGCGTTGGGCCGGGTTGCGGGTGGACGTAGAAAAACAAATAAGCCAGGATCAGGGTCATGAAGAACCCGGCTTCGGAAAGAATAAAGGTGAGCATGCCCACCTTGTTTTTGTCCGGGATGGTGATCGCCGAATTGTTCTCGCCCACAATCGGATCGGGCCGGTCAGGATTGGCGATATCCCACAATGGCCGGCGGCTGCGGATCGGCGGCAGGGCGTGAAAATTTTCGTGCGGCGGCGGCGAAGTAGTGGCCCACTCCAGCGTCCACGCGTTCCAGGGATTATCGCTCGCCAATTTCCCATTGA
>QHOD01000026.1 GCA_003218615.1 Verrucomicrobiota bacterium | reverse complement strand
TTACGATTACGAACGTCGAGGAGTCGCTCACTTAACGAGGGAAAATCGCGAAACGAGTCGTGGACGGAGCGGAAGAGCGCATCGGCGTCGCCGCGACGCCAGGTCTGGACCAGATCGATATTTCCCGCGTTTTGGTGGCCTGCGTTGATGAACAGGATTAATAATAAAGCCTCAGCCTCACGATCGCTCAGCCCCAGGAAAAATGCATTGTGTTCTGCCGTGGACTCTAAGCCTGACACCGGTTTCGAATTAGCCTGAGCACGTTTTGTAAGAAACGTTTCAACTCCCAATTCGAAATGCTCACTCGAAGGAGACTCAAGCATGAGATCGATAAGCCATGGTCGAAATTTTGAGAATTTCTCCTCCGAAATGTTCAAAAGCGCGAAGAAACGACGAAGATAAGCGTAGGTACGCAGATCAACATGGTACTTCAGGCTATCACCTTTTGGGTATGTGCCAGCTTTGAAGAGCGCTTTGATTCCCGCGGATGATCTCTTCGGGTCATCTTCGAATACAAGCTGCGAAGAAGCATCAAATGCACGATTATACGCTGACGGCAAAGGATAATCGGTGCTGCTCAGTGCGTGAATTGACCCGCCAAGATAAAGAGTGCCGCCATTCGGTCCCGTCACTTTCCACACGCAAGCCGAACCGCCGGCGGAACGCGGGCTAAAGCCCGCCATCGCCAGACAAAGACCGAAAGCAAGTCTGGCAGCAAAAGAGTTCAACAACACGGGTCGCCCTCTTAGTCATTGTTACGGAATTAAGCAAGCGACAAACTGATTTTTTACTTTGAGTTCGTGGTATTTTTTCATACAATGCGCGGCGTGAAATTGGTGGTTTTACTTTCAGCCTGTTCGGTGCCGCTTTTTTGTTCGGTGGGCACACCAGCAGCTGCCGAGGATGCATCTATTGATCGTCTGCTTAACAAGCTTCCGCCGCCGGAAAAACTCATTAAACCATCTGTCCAGAAGGCTTTGGAGCAACCGGACCCCGCGTTCAAAGATTCTCTCGTCACAGAGATTGTTCGAGCAGCGACGACGCGAGATTTCCAGCAAATGCTGAATCTATCCCGCAAACTCGCCGAGCGATATCCACGCAGCGCCGGGGCACGATGTCTTCAGGGTGTTATCGCCTATGATCTACGCCAATTTGGCGAAGCATCGGCTTCATTTCGCACGGCGGCAAAAATTCAACCAGCCTTTACCTTTGCCTATTTTGGAATGGCAGCCGTTGAGTCAATCCAAGGGCATTATGCTTCGGCGATCCCACCCCTTCAACGTGTCCTCGAACTCGAACCCAAAGCGGCTGTCGTATACTATTATTTGAGCGATTGTGCCCTGCGGGCCGCGCGAAAACAAGAAGGCGCCGATTACGCGAGGAAGGCGGCGGCCTTAGCGCCTTCTGACGCCGACATGTGGTTGCAACTTGCAAAGGCAGAGAAAGCGCTCGGGCATAACGAGGCCACATTGAACGCCATTGCCAAGGCGGCCGAAGTCTCACCCGATAGCGGACTAATGCTCGCCATCCTCGGTTTTAGTTACATTAATCTTAACCGTATTCCGCAAGCGATCCCGCCACTCGATCGCGCTGCCAAGCGCATGCCGCAAGATTATCTCGTCCACTCGCAGCTCGGATACTGCCTGATGAGCGTCGGCCAGGTCGATGCCGCCATTGATCATCTGCGGAAAGGCGCAAGCTTGAATTCCAGCTATGGACCGGTGTGGGAACATCTCGGCGTCGCTTATCAAAAACAAGGACGTCATCGCGACGCGGTGAACGCGTTGGAAAACGCTACCAGACTCTTACCGGCGTCTCGATTGGCGTGGCATCATCTCTCTCAAGAATATCAGGCCACTGGCCGCGCTGCTGACGCACAACGCGCCGCTGGCCGCGCGCAACAACTGAGCGCAACTCTTGCCAAGCCCGGCAAAAAGGCCTGACGTCGCCTGCGCTGCGTGCCCGGAGGTCTTTCGCGATTGGGGCTCACCCCGTCAAAGCCCGGTTGGAAAATCGAGATATTCCCACGGCAATTTGAATCGCTTGGACAAATGTAAAGCGAGCGCCTTTACGCCAAATGTTTCGGTCGCGTAATGGCCGCCAAGCATCAAATTTATTCCCAGCTCTTCGACAGCGACAGCGGCCCAGTGTGGAGCTTCGCCCGTAATGAATGTGTCGATCTTTGCTTCGGCGACCCGGTGAATTTCCGAGCCGGCACTGCCGGTGACGATTCCGATCGCGCTTGGCTTCTTTGGCCCGAAATTGAATGTTTTGACCGGACCGCCCAACGCTTTTCTCAGTTTACGAACGAGATCGTCTCGGGATAAAGAGGCTTTCGTTCTCAATCCGATCAGCTGTCCTTTCTCTTCGAAAAATGGC
>QHOD01000025.1 GCA_003218615.1 Verrucomicrobiota bacterium | reverse complement strand
GCGACGGCCGAGACCGCGGAAGGCAAAGCGAGCGATGCAGTCGCCGTTCTGCTCAGTATAATTCCGGGATTGGGACATATTTATAAGGGGCACCGGCTGGCGGGGTTTTTGTGGATGGCAGGCGCGGTCCCTGCCGGGATCTTCGTGCTTCTGGCGGCAATTGCTTCTGCGGGGTTTGGCCTCGGTCTCTTTTTCTTCTACCTCATCGCGGTGATGCTTCATGCATACGCCGTGGACGACCGCGTCGTCCCCCCAAAAGAAGACGAGGGCGAAGAGTATTAAGAGCTCAAATCCGAAACTCCAACATCGCAACGACTATCGAAGCGGCTGTCGCGCGATCATTGCCCGATAATCCAAGTCAAGCCTCCCGTGGTCGGATTCACGCGTGACGCCGGAAACTGCAGATCGCCTCGGATCACCCGCTCAATTAGCTCTGCGTTTTTGCCTACATTTACCAAGAAACAAACGTGTCGCGCATGATTTATGAGCGGAAAAGTGAACGTCAATCGCCATGAATTCAGTTTCGGCACAAAATTCGCGATTATCTCTCGCGTCTCTTCTTCAAGACCAGCCGTGTTCGGAAATAAAGAGGCGGTATGCCCATCATCCCCCAGGCCGAGCAGAATCAGGTCGTGTCGATAGATGGTTTCACCGCGCTGCGTCGCCAAAACATCGAGATGATCTTCATATTCTCGCGCTGCGATTTGCGGATCGATTTCACCGCGCAGGCGAGCAATCGATTTTTCAGGAACAGCAGCAGGCACAAAAAGAGTCTCCTTGGCCATTCCGAAGTTGCTCTGCGGATCATCCGGTGGGACGCAACGTTCGTCGCTGAAAGTGATTCGAATCAACTCCCACGGCAAATCCCGCGCGATCGCAGCGAGCCGCCCGTAAACTGGCCGTGGCGTATTCCCACCTGAGAGGGCAATCCGAAATTCGTTGCGTTCTCCAAGCGCTTTATGCGCTTGATCAACGATAAAATCCGCCGCATCAGCGGCAAAATTCTTCGTTCGAATTACGTGGCGGCCCATAAGAACAAAGTGGAAGCGGCCTTAGCGCCGCGATAACGTGTGTTCGGCTCGGAATCGCGGCGCTGAGCCCCCTCCCACATCTTCAAATCGCGCAATGCGACTGGCCTCGCTTTTCGAGATAACGCTGATGATATTCTTCCGCTCGCCAAAATGTTGGCGCAGGTTCAATCTGGGTTACCACCGGCTGCCGGAAACGCCCGCTCTTGTTGATTGTTTCCCTCGATGTTTCGGCTGCCGACTTTTGCTCGGGCGAATGATAAAAAATCACTGATCGATATTGTCTCCCAACATCGGGGCCCTGCCGATTCAATGTCGTTGGATTGTGGTTCGACCAAAATACATCCAGCAGATCGCCGTAGGCGATTTGCGACGGATCGAATTCTACCTCCACTACCTCAGCGTGGCCGGTCTCGTCCGTACAAACATCTTCATAGGTCGGATTCTCTTTTGTCCCCCCGGCGTATCCAACCGCTGTCGAGAATACCCCTTTCAAATTGTGGAAAATTTCTTCCACGCCCCAAAAACATCCCGCGCCAAAAGTAGCTTTCTCGGTTTTCATCTTGGACGATGGAACGGTTGCGTGCCGCACGCAACCGCCGCTCAGCTCGTGTTTCGCGGCTTGACAGTTACTGTACAAATCATTGGCATAGCGTCGAAGTTCCGTTGCCAACCGCAGTGACACGCCACGGAGCCTTAACTAATGCGACGCCTTAACTGAATTGAACACCTCTACCACTACACTCGACAAGACTCGCGCTCTTCTGCCTGTCCGGCTTCTAAACGGATGCGGTGCATTGCTAGAGCGGTCCCGAATTCCACGCCTCCCACTCCTTGCAGTCGATTTGATCGACACAGCGAAGCGCCGCTGTGATCTCGAGAACTTTGGAGAAGGCGATTTTTTCGAAGCTCTCTCTCGCCTGCTCGAGTCGTGTCACCACGAGGCTCGACTGAACCTGATCGGAAAAATCGCTCTTCGGAGCGATCTGTTGCGCACCTTGTGTTCACGTTTGTTCATGGAACGGGATCGACAGCTGTATCCGGCAATTGCGCGGCAAGAAATCCGCAAACCGCTATTTATCGTCGGTCTGCCGCGCAGCGGTACCACCCTCCTGCACACCCTGCTCGCCGCCGATCCGGAACACCGGGCTCCGCTCACCTGGGAAGTAATGACGCCATCCCCGCCGACCTGCGACGATGTGAAACGACGGATTCAGCGCGCAACGCAAAGCTGCAACTGTCTCAATTGGCTGGCACCCACATTTCGCCACGTGCATGCCGTCGGCGCTGAGCTCCCGCAAGAGTGCGTCGGCCTCATGACTCCCACCTTTCTGAGTGATCAGTTTGATACGATGTATTATGTGCCGTCGTATCGGGCCTGGTTTTTGCGCCAGGATTTACTACCGGCGTACGAATATCACCGGCGTTTCCTTCAACATCTGCAGTTCCGACGGAGCGCGCGTCGTTGGGTGCTGAAAGCGCCTGCACACATGTTTGCCTTGCCGACTCTGCTTTCGGTCTATCCCGATGCGCTCTTCGTCCAGACCCACCGGGCACCGCTCGAAGCGATGGCCTCGGTATCGAGTTTAATAACGATCCTTCGCCGTGTATTTAGCGACGCGGTCGATCCGGCCGTAGTTTGCAGAGAGGCGATCCAGTACTGGTCTGAAACGCTGGATAGATTTTTGCAACAGCGAGATCGACTGACAGCCGACCGCATTTGCGATCTGCACCATATTGAGATCCGTCGAGATCCGCTCGCCGCCATTCGGTGCATCTACGAGTATTTTGGCTGGTTATTGTCGAGAGAAGCCGAGCAGCGAATGCGTGCCGTCCTCGGAAACCAAATGCGGCAGCAACACGGTTTTCACCGATACAATCTCTCGCAATTTGGCTTGCGCGAAGCTGAAGGCGCCGTGCCCTTTGCGGCCTATTGCAACCGATTCGGTTTATCCTCGAATGCTCTCGGGGTTGGTAAAACGAACGACTGCGCGGAAGAGCTCCTTTGTAAATAGCGTCGGAGGTTGCTGCTTCATCGAGTTGCTGGATTGATGGGATGAACAAAATTTTTCCACATGCGCTTTGAAGTTCGCCGGACTATCAGTGCCGGGCATCCCAGCCTGCCCGGGCATTTCCCCGGGACGCCTATTGTTCCGGGCGTAGTGATTCTCGATGAAGTGTTCGCAGCGGTGAACGAGTGGCGCGAAGACGCTCGCATTACTGTCATAGAGGCAGTCAAGTTTCTTGTGCCTCTGAAGCCTGAGCAGCCGTTCACTATCTGTCTTTCCTCTGGCAAAAAAGCTAAGGACGAAGTCGATTTTCGCTGTCGGGTCGAAGACCGGGTGATAGTTGAAGGTCGACTTCAGATTTCTTGCAGAACAAACTGACCCGGTGAACGCGGCAACACCTGACGCGCCTGCATTTGAGGTTCCGCCACCCGACGCGCGCCTGACGGACTGGCTCAAAGACTACCCGCCGCAGGTATTTAATGAACGTTTGTATCAAAGCATGGAACTGATGGAACGCTATAGCATCGAGCTAGCCATCGATCTGTTGCGCCGGTTGGATGTGATCGATCAACTCGGGGGATGGCGATCGGCCGATGACCTTTGTCATATTCTTTCTTTTCAGCCGCGCTTTAGTTCCAGCTTGGGTTGGCTTTTGAAACGCTTGGTCGAGACCGGTTGCGTAATGGCGCGACGCGATGGCGACACGCGCTTTTATCATCTGCGGCATGCGCCATGGCAACCCCAGCTTGAGCGCTTGCGTGCAGTGGGGCTGAACATTGACCCTGCCAATGCAGCCACGTTGGATTTGTTAGATCACGCAGCAGGCCTCTATCCGATAGTCGCCCGCGGCGACCAGACCGGCGACCAGAATCTGTTCGGGCCGCAAGGAGTATCGCTCTGGATAAATTATTTTAATAACAACAATTTAACGTACGCCGTAAACAACTGGGTCGGTGCAATACTCGCCGCTGATCGCATCTCCACTCGATCCAGACTGCGAATTTTAGAAGTCGGCGCCGGCGCTGGCAGTGCTAGCGAAACCTTCCTGCGCTCCTTCGCTGACCGCGGGATTCTCCCGCGGATAGAACGCTACCTCATAACAGAACCGAACGCATTTTTCCGGCGCCGCGGTCAACGTGAGCTCGCAGAGCAGTACCCCAGCCTGGTGTTGGAGTGGGGCGCGCTCGACCTCAATTCGCCGTGGGATATTCAAGGCGTCGCCCCCGGCGAGTTCGATCTCATATACGCCGTTAACGTCTTCCACGTCTCCAAAGATCTCTTGTTTAGTTTGAAGCAGGCGCGCGCTGCTCTCACAAACGATGGCTGGCTTGTAATCGGCGAATGCCTGTGCCCCTATGTCAATCAGCCGATCTACCCCGAGTTGATGTTTCAGATTCTGGAAAGTTTTACCGATGTCCAGACCGATCCCGAAATTCGCCCGAATCCGGGTTTTTTGACTGCGGATCACTGGCGCCGCGCATTTACGCGCGCAGGCTTTGAGCGCGTCGAAGTGGCGCCGGATATCGATGGCATTCGCGAGATATATCCGCATTTTTTCGCCGGCGCCATTTGCGGCCAAAATGCTGTCAACACAAATGACCTCGAAAGCTTGCGGGGCTAAAGCCCTACACGCGCGTCGTTGGACAGACTTGCCGGAACGCGGCACGCCTGCCTCGCTGCGAATGATCGGCTGGATCGCCGTGCACATCGGACGTTCGGCAACAAGGTTGCTGCTGTATCCGATCACATTGTATTTCGTAATCAGCGCACACGCCGCCCGGAAAGTATCGTACGAATACTTAAATCGCGTGCGCAGCCGATCGCCGCATTGGTGGGATGTCTTCCGCCATTTTCATTGTTTCGCTGCGACGATTTTAGATCGCCTTTATCTGTTGAGGGCCAAGTTCGAGCACTTTGACGTGACGCTTCACCAGAGGGAAATCCCGCATTGGCAACTTGAAAAAGGGAAAGGCTGCATTCTTTTGGGCTCGCATTTGGGTAGCTTCGAGGTGTTGCGTGCTCTCGGCGTAACACAGCAGGATTTTCCGCTCAAGGTGTTGATGGACATCGAGCACAACCAAAACATCACGCGCTTTCTCGATGCGCTTAATCCAAAGATTGCTGGTACGGTGATCGTCCCGGACCGGCTGGATACCTTGCTGAAGGTCAAAGAGAGCCTCGATGCGGGTTTCCTCGTTGGCATTCTAGGTGACCGCGTCTCGAGCGGCGACAAGACAACGCAATGTCAATTCTTAGGCGCGCCGGCTACATTTCCGGCCGGTCCTATCTTGCTTGCCGCCACCATGCACTGCCCTGTGATCCTGTTTTTTGGTCTCTACCGCGGCGGGAGACGCTACGAAATCTACTTCGAACATTTCGCCGACGAGATAATTTTGAATCGCGATCGCCGGGCAGAGGATGTTCAACATTGGGTGCAACGCTATGCGGGACGACTGGAGCATTACGCGCGCCTTGCGCCTTACAATTGGTTTAACTTTTATCCGTTTTGGGATTAATTCCGAACGGCTCCTCGCGTGAAAGTTCTAAAAACGGTTAACGATACCCCGATTGGCAAAGCGCAAATCCGCGGGCTCATCCCACACTCCGGTCGGATGTGCCTGTTGGATGGTGTAACCCAGTGGGACGATCGAACGATCATCTGCATCAGCAACACGCATCGCGATTCGACCAATCCATTGCGTCGTGATGGACGTCTATCGGCAGTGCATGCGCTCGAATACGCTGCGCAAGCGGTTGCCGTGCATGGCGGGTTGCAAGCGCGCTCGGCAGGCACCACGGCGCCACCCGGCTACCTGGCCGCGATACACGATGCACATTTGCATGTGATACGCCTGGATGACGTTGCCTCGCCGCTTCAAGTTTACGCTGGCCGTTTGTTTGGAGATTCTGCCAATACAGTTTACGAATGCCACATCTTAGCAGACGGCGCTCTCTTGGCCGAGGGACGCGTTACCATTGTGCGGCGACCGTAATGGTAGGTCGGCGCATTGCGCCGACGGGACGCCGCCGCGCGGCGCCCCTACCACTTCACATCACGATCCCGCCGTCCACGCAGAGCGTTTGCCCGGTGATATAACCGGCTTCGGCAGAAGCCAGGAATGCTACGGCGTTAGCGATATCTTCCGGCGTCCCGGTTTTCCCAAGCGGAATCTTCGCATGCAACGTCTCTTTGACTTTATCCGACAGTCCGGCAGTCATGTCGGTCGTGATAAATCCCGGCGCAACGGCATTCACAGTGATGTTGCGGCCGGCAAGCTCGCGCGCGAGCGATTTGGTGAAACCGATCAAGCCGGCTTTGCTGGCAGCATAATTTGTTTGCCCGGCGTTGCCCATTATGCCGCTCACCGAACTGATGTTGATAATGCGTCCGCTGCGCCGCTTGACCATTGCTCGCAAGACTGCCTGCGTAAAACTGAACGCGCCGCGCAAATTTGTATTAATCACGCTATCCCAATCCTCCAGCGACATCCGCATTGCCAGCCCGTCGCGCGTCATGCCGGCGTTGTTGATCAAGATGTCGATCTTCCCAAAGTCTTGCAGAATCTGCGCGCCGATTTTTTGCACGGCGGCATGATCGCCGACATCAACAGCATAATACTTCGCCGCATCCGCACGCATTGCATTAATTTCGTCGGCAGTCGTTTTCGCATTCGCTTCCGTCCGACTTACGCACGCGACGCGCGCTCCCTCGTTAGCCAGCCGTCCCGCAATCGCATGACCGATCCCCCGCCCCGCTCCTGTCACCACCGCAACCTGATTCTCAAATCTCATCAGAGGTTTCATGCGGCAAAGATTGCCAGAAAAGCGACTTCGATAGCGAGCGCTTCCTGGATATTACGATTCAAATGATCTCGTAATTCTTCGACACAGCGGATCCGCCGCAAAATTTCGATTGTGGTGAAGCGGGTTGCCAGAGCGGTGGTTTCTCTTTTTGCGCTGGGCAAATTGAAACGCTTAATACCATTGCTCGATCGAAGAACGTCGGACCACCACGCGAATAATGTCTCGATCAGTTCGGCGCGTCGTTGCAGGTAAGAACTTTCTGTAAGCGCCTTGTAGTATTCTTCCCGGTCCTGCAGCCACACTCCATCGGTCGAATCTTTGTAGCGCGCGTGCTCCTGCTTCAATGCCTGATCCGTTTCGCCTTTAATTTGCTCCCGAATTGCGCGGAGCAGGCGCTGAAATTCCTGGGCCAGTCGATAGGCATATTGAATGCTCCAGCTCTGTTCACGAGCGGCCTGTTGCAGCAATTTCACCAGTCTTTCTTCTTCCAATTTGTTTTGGTCCTGATTGCTCTCCGTCAGAGGAATTGCGATGCACCGTGACAGAATTGTCTCTGGCAGAGCTTCCGGTAACGCGCTGAGCAAGAGCAGCAAGGAATCCTTCGGTGGTTCTTCCAGTGTCTTGAGAAACGCGTTCGCAGCTTGCGGTTGAAGTCGATCGGCATCGGAGATAATCGCCACTTTGCGCCGGCCATCTGATGCGCGCATTTGCAGCGCGTGCTCAAGATCGCGAATCTGCTCAATCACGATGCGGCGCGATTTCGATTCGGGCTGGGCAACGAAAATTTCCCGAGCCTTCGCGGAGAAAACGTCGTTAACGCTCGTTCCATTCACGAGGCTGGCCAGCTCCGCTGCAAGTAGTTGTTTTCCGCTGCCAGGCGATCCCGAAATCAAATAAGCATGCGCAAGCCGATGCTGTTCATGGGCGCGCCGCAGGTATCCAAGCGCTGCTGTGTGAGAAAAAGACATTCAGATGTTCGATGTTTTATCCAACGCCGGAAAACGTTCGCACAGCGTCTTCCAAATCTCGTTGTCGATCTTGTCTGGCGCCTGCGTGCCATCGATCAAAATGATCCGCTCCGGTTCGCGCTCAGCCAATTCCCGGTACGCTTCACGAACGCGCTCGTAAAATTCGACAGGTTGTTGTTCCATCCGGTCCGCTCTACGTGGTTTTGGCATTCGCGACTGCGCCGTCGCTGCATCGACATCGAGCACAAAGGTGATATCGGGAATGGAATCGCCCACCGCAAAAGCGTTCAGTCGCTCGACAATTTGTCGATCTAATTTGCGCGCCGCCCCCTGGTAAACAGTCGTCGAATCAAAAAAACGATCCGCAATTACGCAAAGACCGCGTTCGAGCGCCGGTTTAATCGTTTCGCGCACAAGCTGACTGCGGCTTGCCTCAAACAATAGCAACTCAGCTTCGGGCGTCATGGCGGCATTGTGCGGGGCGAACTGGAGAAGCTCGCGGACGGTTTCCCCAATAGGCGTGCCCCCCGGCTCGCGTGTCACCAGAAATGGAACGCCCACCTGCTGAAGACGCGCCGCCAGCCGCTGCACCTGAGTGGATTTTCCGCATCCCTCGGATCCTTCGAATGTGATGAATGGCAGCCGCGGCATTTGATCGATTGTGAAACAAGCGAGCGCGCTTGTCGAATAAGGAGCGTAATTCAGGCATCTTGCCTGATACGTCAGGCGGGCTTGCAGCCTG
>QHOD01000242.1 GCA_003218615.1 Verrucomicrobiota bacterium | reverse complement strand
TTGGGCCGTGACCGATTATCGAACGGCAACCGATATTCTCGCTACGGGTGGCGACAAGCTTCAGGATTTTTCATCGACCACGTTGCCGGTCATCGCAGGCCATCCGATCGCACTCAATTTGCCTGCGTTCGTAATTGTCGCAGCGGTAACAATTTTGCTTGTCTACGGAATTCGCGAGAGCGCCAAGACCAACACCTGGATCGTTATGACCAAGGTAGCGGTAGTCATTTTCGTCATCGCCTTCGGTGCCTTCCTGGTGCATCCGGCGAATTGGCATCCATTTATGCCGAGCGGTTTCGCGGGCATGATGGGCGGAGCGGCCATCGTGTTCTTCGCCTTCATTGGATTCGACGCCGTCTCCACCACCGCAGAAGAAACGCGCAACCCGCAACGGAACATGCCGATCGGCATAATCGCGAGCCTGATCATTTGCACGATTCTTTATGTGCTCATGTCCGGCGTCCTCACCGGGATCAAGAAATACACCGTTTATCTCGGAGACTCCGCCGCGGTTGCGACTGCGTTTGGAGGGAGGCCCTGGGCACAGGCGCTCGTTAGCGCGGGCGCGCTCGCCGGTATGACTTCAGTATTGCTCGTGTTCCAGCTCGGACAGCCGCGAATTTTTATGGCCATGGCGCGCGATGGATTGTTGCCGCAGTATTTCGCGCGAATTCATCATCGCTTCCGCACGCCGTATATCACCACGATCTGGACCGGCGTCGCGGTTGGCGCTGTCGCCATGCTGACCGACATTGGATCGCTCGCCGATCTGACAAACATCGGAACGCTTTTTGCCTTCGTTCTTGTTTGCATCGGTGTCATTGTTTTACGACGAACAAATGCCACGCGGCCGCGCCCATTCCGTGTCCCGATGGTTCCGCTTTTTCCGATTCTAGGGGTAATCTTGTGCGCTACGCTTATGCTCAGTTTACCGCTCGAAACGTGGGGACGTTTTTTTGTCTGGCTCGCAATCGGGCTGCTGATTTATTTCCTTTACAGCGTGCGCCACAGCAAACTGCGTCGCGGCATCGACGTGGGCGAAACGGAAAATATTTTTCCGCCGATCGCGCCCTAAGATCGACAATAATTCTGTGCGCTATGCCGCCTGCTGCGCGTGAGAGACTCTATCGTCGATTTCGAGCCACTCGAACGTAGTCGTCTTTGCTGAATCGAGCCCGAGCTTCCTAGTCTCTTCGACGAAGAAATCGCGTTTTTCCGGATCGTTGTAGAGGCTGCTAGCCTCCACTTCCTTGGCCCAGCGTTTGATTTCTTCCGGCGTTTTCTTTTCGCCGCTTTGATTTAGCCATTCAACCATTTCCTGATCGCTCGCGCCCTGCTCGATCTGCGCTTTGAAATCGTCGCCTTTTACGCCCTTAAGGCCAAAGAGCATGTTATCCAGCGGACAATCAAAGTGATATTCGCCTATGTTTCCCGCGACGAGGGCACGGCATTTATCGATTGTGCGTCCAAGGATTGCGTAGCCGCCCACCCGGATGCGCGGGCTGCGAGGCGCTTCTCTCGTTAAATCTTTTCCGGTAATTTTTCTGTTCATACTTCCTGAATCGCCCAGGCCAAACGGATCGGTCGCACGCTGCCGGTTCTTTGCTCCCCCTGGCTCCATTCTGTGAAACGCCGTTGGTTTAGATCGCCGACTGACACAGACGGCCTACAAACCGCCCGCATTGCGCTGCCGCAAAACGAGCCGCATAATTCTTCATGGTCAACATTTCCGTTAAGTACACTGGCGATTTGCATTGCGATGCCGTGCACGGTCCGTCGAAGTCGAACCTGGCGACCGACGCGCCAATCGACAACAGGGGCAAAGGCGAAGCGTTTTCTCCGACCGATCTGGTGGCCACGGCCCTCGCCACCTGCATGAGCACGACCATGGGCATCAAGGCGCAGGAGCTTGGAGTCGATTTGCGGGGAATGACCGTGTCAGTGCAAAAAGAAATGTCGAAGGATGCGCCGCGTCGCATCGTTGGGCTGCCATCCGAAGTTCATATTCCGCTGCCGAAAAATTCACCTTATCGTGAAGTGCTCGAACAAACCGCGCTCAATTGTCCCGTTCACAAAAGTCTGCCGGCGGAAATCAACCGTCCCACGAAATTCTTTTGGGAAGGGTAAGCGCACGCTGCGTGCGCGCTGCTCAAAGCTATCGCGGCAGCCAGGATGCCCGCCTGCCGAGTCAGGCTGGAAGCCTAACTTCCGGGTACAGCCACCTCATGTAATCTGTCACGCCGTCTTCGAGTGAAAATTGTGGGGCATAGCCAAGCGCGCTACGCGCTTTGTTCAAGTCAGCCTCCGTGAAATTTTGATAATGCGCGTGTGGATTGTCGATGTAATCGGCCGGCAACCTTGTGCCAAGGCATCTGTTTAGAACATCTACGAGTTCGTTGAACGAGCGCGCCTGACCTGAGCCGAGATTATAAATTCCGCTGGTTTGCGCCTCCAGCGCAAGAATGCTTCCCTCCACGACGTCCTTTACGTAAACAAAATCGCGCTTCTGTTCGCCGTGTTTGAAAATGCGGGGGCGTTGGCCGGCCTTCATCTGCTGGGCGAGATGATAAACCATACTCGCCGGCATGCCTTTGTGCGCTTCGCGCGGCCCGTAAACATTGAAGTAACGCAGCCCGATGATGATCCAATCGGGCTTCTCCTTTACCTCGCGAATGGCGATGTTGTCCATGATCACTTTTGAAAAGGCATAAACGTTCGCGGGTGCAGCGCCGTCGGATTCGACACTCGCTGCAGCCGCCGCCCCATATGTGGCTGCTGACGAAGCGTAGATAATTCGGGTCCTGTTCGGACGCGCAAAATTCAACAACCGCCGGAAACTTTCCACGTTGTCATGCACCTGAACGAACTGATCGTGCAACGTCGTGTCTGTTATGGAAGCCAGATGAAAAATCGCGTCGAACTTTTGGTCCCCAAATTGGGCATACCAATCGAGGGTCGCCAGGTTTTGCGCGACAAAATCGCCGCGATAACCGGCGAGATTCTTGAAGTCGCCTGAGCGGAAGTCGTCGATCACCGTCAGTCGCGCATCGGGAAATCTTTGCTGCAACGCGAGCGTAAGATTGGACCCGATGAAACCAGCGCCGCCAGTGATGATTAGACTGGGAGAAGATGTAGACACGGAAAATTCCTTGGGCTTGATAAATAAATCTTGAGTGCCGAAGCGCAAGCCAGTAATTGTTCGCCATGGCGAATCCGTTCTGTGGCGGATCGACCTTTAGTTCTTTGCGAGCTTGAACGAGTGGATCGGCGCAAGAAATCCCGTGTGAATCGGGAGCAGTTGCGCTGCTGTAACTGGATACGACTTCCCAATGGGCCAATCCCCGAAAAATTTCGGGGGTGAAGGCGGGAAGAAGGTGCATGCCGCACAGGCATCATACGCCAGGAGCCAGAATATTTGTCCGGTCCACCTCATTCGTGTCGCCCGTAGCGGCGGTCTGTGACTGTCGATCTTCTATAGAGCGGCGCGAAAAAACTTCTTCGCAAAAAGAAGAATGAGAGCTGGGCGATGCGGCCTCGGCCATACAAGTCCGACTCTCGGAGTTGGAGGTAATTGGTATGCGAAATCGCCCAATATGTTTTGTAATAGTCAGTTTAATCAGCGCGGCATCCGCGATGCGCGCGCAGGACGCCGTAAGATCGACATCTACCGATCGGGAGGAAACGGCGGAATCCGAGGCAGTCGTTGTCTCCGCAACACGTTTTGACATTCCGCTCGATCAGTCGCCCGCCAGCGTTAGCGTGATCTCGTCGGACGATCTCGAGCAAAAACAGATCGAACGCGTGAGCGACGCGCTCCGTGAAGTGCCGGGGTTGTCGGTTGTCCAAACCGGGACACCTGGTCAGCTCACATCTGTTTTTACGCGCGGCCTGAATAGCGCACACACTCAGGTGCTGCTCGACGGCATTCCGATCAATCAAGGTCTCGCCGGTCAGTTTGATTTCGCGAACCTGACCACGGACAACATCGAACGAATCGAAGTCGTTCGCGGCCCTCAGAGCACAATTTACGGGCCGCGTGCACTTGCGGGTGTCATCCAAATTTTCACCAAACGGGGTGACGGCGCGCCAGGAATTACGTTGAGCTCGGAAGGCGGATCGTACGACACGTTTCGCGAAACGATCGAGAGCGATGGCAAGATCGACAACTTCGACTACTCGATCGGCGCGAGCCGGCTCGATACGGACAACGCGCGCCCGAACAATCAGTATCGGAACAGTGCGGGAATTGCGGATGTCGGCTGGTCGCCGAACAATCAACTACGCATCGGCACTTTGTTCACCTATTCGCTGAGCGACACAGGAAATCCGAACACGATCTTTGATCCGAAGCTGCTCGACAATTTTCTGACGGAAAAATGGCTCATCGCGCCACATGTCGACCTTCGAATAGGCGACTGGTGGGAACACAAATTCATTTTCAGCTACGATCACGAGCGGCAGTTGAACGATCCGAACCAGGACGGATTTGTCGGACCGACGCGCGCTCTATTTGAGAGGACGCAGGTCGATTACCAAAACGATTTGCGTCCGACTTCGTGGCTAACGGTCACTTCGGGATTCTTCTACAGCCGCGTGAACGCTGGGCAGGAGCGGCCATTTGTTCTCCAGATTTTTGGTCCGCAGCCGACATTCATCAGCGATCACACAGACGAAACAGCTGGTTTCCTGCAGGTAACATTGACGCCAATGACAAACTTGATTTTCGTCGCAGGCGGGCGTCTGGATCATTTCAATCAATTTGGCGACGTCTGGACTTATCGGGTCGCAAGCAGTTACAAGATCGACAAAACGAACACGACGTTACACTCGAGCGTTGCAACCGGGTTCAGTCCGCCCAGCAGTCAGGACAAAATTTTCGGCAACAATTTCGGACTGAAACCCGAAAAAGATCTTGGTTGGGACATCGGCATCGAGCAACGGCTCTGGGAAAATCGTGTGGTTCTGGGTGCGACCTATTTTCACAATGACCTGTCGAACGTGATCGGGTTCAACGGGCTTTTTGAAACGCTTAACCTCGGTGCGGCAGAAACACAGGGACTGGAAGCAGAATTGCGCGCGCAACCGATCGCCGATCTCGTTTTCATGGCAAGCTACACATATTTGGACGCGGAGAAGACCTCCTCAGCCGATATTTCACAGGTACAAGGCGCGCGGTTGCCGCGCCGGCCTCGCAATGAAGTTTATGTTTCGGCCTCCTATCTTTGGTGGAAAAAACTGCGCACGACTGCCGAAGCGAAGTTCGTGAACGCGCGTGAGGAATTGAGTTTCGGCGGGCCGAACTTCGACATCGAAGATTACAGCTTCGTCAATATTGCGGCGGAATATGAAATTAACCCGCACTGGTCGATCTTCGGCCGGATCGACAACCTGACGAATGAGCATTACGCGGAGGTTTTTGGATTTCCTGCGCTCGGTCGGGCGGCTTACGCGGGAATGAAGATGCGGTTTTAACC
>QHOD01000241.1 GCA_003218615.1 Verrucomicrobiota bacterium | reverse complement strand
ATGCGCGGATGGATGATCTGCGAAGCCGCGGGATCATGTCGCCTAACGATGTAATGATTATCGAATGGAAACACGACTGGCTTCCAAACCTGATGGGCTCAGAAATCGGAAAGTGGATGCTCAAAAATAATCTGACGGATTACTACTCCGAACAGATGAATAAAGACTTACAGGAGGCGGCGACGAGCAAGGGGGGCAGGTAAGCAGCGGTTTGGACTTCCAAGGGTCTGCTTAATCATGGTCTCAGGATAACAAGCCGCCTGCTAGTCGCCCGGCAGCTCTTCCCGGATCAAGCGCGAGAAATCTGGATCCTTGTCCGCGCTGCGCGCGCGTTTGTTAATCAGGCTGCGCTGCTTGAGTTCGCTAAACGGCAGTCCACCCGTGGCGATGGCGTGACGTTGATAAAGCATTTCGTCGGCTTTGCCATTAACCAGCATTCGCCAATCCCATGGCGCGCGCTGGCTCGTCGGACGCTGGGTACGGATGTTTGTGGTGCAATTCGTGGTGATGGCGTTATACCAGCGCGGATGATCGTGGAGCATGTTGATGGTGTTTACGTATTCCAGAAACCGCACGCGCGCTTGCGCCGGTGAAGCCATCGTCCGGTAAAGATAAACATCTTCGCCGTGGCGATAATTGCTGCGCACACGAATGGAATCGCGTTCATCGGCGGCGATGTAAATGAGTGTGTATTGCCGGTAAAGACCTCGCACCGCGGAGTACTCCTGTCCGATCGTCTTGCGCGTTTCGATGGAAAAGCAAAGCGGGAGCGCGTCCGCGAATCGAAAGCTCACGATGGGATGCGCCATCCACGGTGAACCCCAGTACATAATAGCGAGATCCATGCCCGTGATCTGCGAGAGCCGGACCGTGCGCGTTTCCCAATGCGTCGTAAAATCGGTCTCAGTGCGGTAATCGCAATTCCGCACGTTGTGAACTGTGACGACGTCGCCATTGATCTCCGCCCAAGCGGTCTGGGCAACATCGGACTGCCAGGGGCGATCTTTGCTCGGCTTCAGAGTAAGCCACCACACCGCAACCAACGCGAATGCTGCAAAGACGATCACGAGCTTCAGCAGTTTTCTGCGAACAAAAATAATGGCCGCCAGCAAAACGAGCAGGAACAGAATCGCTGCCAGCGAGCCAGCCGCCGGGAAATCATAATAGAGCGCACCGGCCGCCCAGATTGCACAAACGAATGCAACCAGCCAGGCGAATGTCCAGCCAACGTATTTGATGACGCGCATGCGAAACATGGTTTAAACGCCGCTTCGCTTATGCGTTACTCTGCAGATATCGCTTCGGCAAGCCATTCCTCGTCCGTGGGCTGCCATGTTTTGTCAGGATTGTTCGGAACGGCTGGCCTAACCCCCAAAGTTCAGCACCGAGTCGGTCTTCCGTGGCGGTCGGCAACAAAAAGATGGTCCCGTACGCTAGACCAGTAGATATCCGAGCGGCGCTTTCACCAAAGACCGGGGAAAAGGCGGTAGCGGACCAAGACGACATAGGCTGGCCACTCGGCATGTTGAGAGAGTACTCGCTCCTCGGCGTGGATGCGGTAGACCAGAGACGCCCAACCGACCAACACCAGGAGGAGCGTGACGGAATTCCATTCCTGTAGGTTATACCCGATGTCTGCAACTACGTACGAGAGATACATCGGGTGGCGGACGAATCTGTAGGGCCCACTCGTCGCCAGACCTCTCAAAGCCGGACGGACCCCGAAAAGTCTCCCGATAGCGAGAAGGCTAACAAGACTAAGACTAGCCGCGAGCGTTACCAGGACTAGCCCGGCTGCGGGCCACGCCACATGCCCGGGCGACCAGCGTAGATAGATGACTTGGGCATAGGGATAAGCATAAGCGATCCCGACCGCAATGCTGGAAACTATGGAGTAATCCCACACCTTCGGTCCGCGCCGCGTGAGCGCGATCCCTAGAACGATGAAATGTTGCAGGACGTAAATCCAGTCTGTAATCGTGAAGGTGGGTGTCAGTAAAAAGAGGATGACCAATTCTGTCACGGTGACGCAGAACAGGAGAAGATCGGCAAACCGTCGCCCAAACATTTCAGAGGCGTGCGGGATCACTTGAGTCGTTGAGCAGCTTTCTGAATCTCGGTGAAGGCTGAGGCCAGCGCACCTGCGTCATTATGATCGAGCCCGAAGAAACGCAGAGCGGAAGAGCGCTTGGGCGAAACAAAGCGTGACCATGGGATGCGCAAGCCAGAAAGGACGCAACCGGCCACCGCAATTAACGGAAAATCGGACGCCGGTTGGGACCCAACATCAATTGCGGAAAGAGAGACTCAGTGCAGCGCGGCTAAGTCCACTGGTCAGTTGTTAGGCTGCTCTTGCTCTTCTGATTCGAGTTACTGACCTTCCTGTGAGTCGTCTTCCACCTCATCTTCCGTTACTTTCCAGGTTTTGTCGGGATCGTAGCGGTCCATGCTCTGGAATATCTTCAGGGTATCTGGCCCGAGATCCTTCTCGTAAACGACTCCGTCGGGGCCAACCATGAACGTCTCCACTCCAGTCACACGATACTCAGCGGGCGCCGCGGCCAGGGCGAATCCGCCGATCATGGCGCCGCCAACCACGAAGTCCATCTTTCCCATGGGCGCCGCAGCTCCTTGCCCCTTTAGCACCTTGAAATAGTAACCGTGATAAGGTTGACCTCGCTCTGCCTTGTAGCCTTCCTCCAGCGCTTTGGCGACTTCCTCTCCGACCGGACCTACCCAAGTGCCGTCCTGATTCTTCCACGCCAGACCATCGTGTTTTCCAGGAGTGCTGAGGATATGCTGTGCGTATTGGTTCACCTTTGAATCATCGTGCTTTTCCTGAGCGTACTCGTGCTGTGCCTCGACGAAACCACGACAAATCTCAATGGCATTCAGCTCGTTCGCGCCGACGCGCCGATTTAATATTTCCTCGCGGCCTACCTTCGTATCAAACAACCACTTGCCTTTGCGCTTCACGATCGGGATGGGAAGCGGGAAGGCATCGTTGCCCACCAAGAGCATGGCGCGATTCGGATCTTTCTTACCTATTTCAATTGAGCTCTTTTCCTTTGCCTTGGCTGCAAATGCCGCGGCGCGATTTTTGTCCATCACGGGATCTTCGGAACTGATAAGATCCTCGCCGTCCGGGCCCAGAATTTCCTTCGCGGCGGCGACATCGAAATTCGCCGCTACTTGAATTAGGGCATCGGCCGCCTGCTTCGCTGAGTCGAATTCTTTTTGTTTTGGCTGCGACGCAGCAGCCGCATCCGTTTTGGCCGGTGGCGCCGCCTGCACGCCGAGGCCTAACAAACAAGAA
>QHOD01000240.1 GCA_003218615.1 Verrucomicrobiota bacterium | reverse complement strand
GCGCTGACAAAATTCGGCGTCGGGATGACGGAGCCACTCGGATTCAATAACACGTACGCGCTCGTTATGCGACGCGATCGGGCGCAAAAATTGGGTGTTCACACCATCAGCAACGCGCGAAATCATCCGGAACTGAAAATTGGACTGACCCACGAATTTCTGAATCGGCAAGACGGCTGGCGACCGCTCGCGGCGCGTTACCAGTTGAATCCGCAAAGCGTGATTGGAATTGATCATGCACTGGGTTACGCCGCGCTCCAGAATGGCTCGATCGACGTGAAAGACGCCTACTCGACCGATGCAAAGATTGCCGAATACGACCTCGTCACCCTCGAAGACGATCTGAAGTTCTTTCCGCGATACGACGCTGTTTTTCTGTACCGACTTTCACTTTCACCGAAGGCCGTGACCTGCCTCCGCACGTTGGAAGGAAAAATCGACGAAGCAGAAATGATTCGGCTCAATGCCGAAGCCGAGCGCACGAAGAATTACACGAGAGGGGCAAACTTGTATTTCGGAGGCAGCGCGAAATCAATAAGCACTGTGTCGGGAGAATCGTTCACGCATCAGCTTATCCGGTGGACGATCCGTCATTTACAACTGGCGGGTTTTTCGCTGCTGCTGGCTGTGATTGTGGGAATTCCCCTCGGCATCTTCGCCAGCCGCGGCGGCCCGGTTGGGCATACGATTCTTGGCTTCGCCAGTGTTGTGCAAACAATCCCGTCGCTGGCGTTGCTCGCCTTGCTCGTTCCCCTGCCCTTTTTTGGGATCAGCGTCCGCACCGCGATTGCCGCGCTTTTTCTTTACGGATTGCTGCCGATTGTGCGTAACACCGCGAGCGGCCTCCAGGACATTCCTCGATCGTTGCGCGAATCGGCGGTCGCCTTGGGACTCAATCCGATGGCGCGGCTCTGGCAAATTTATCTGCCGATGGCATCGCGCTCGATTTTATCCGGAATTAAAACCAGCGCGGTGATCAACGTAGGAACGGCTACGCTTGCCGCGTTGATCGGCGCTGGTGGTTTGGGCGAGCCGATCCTGAGCGGTCTGAACTTGAACGACCACGTCACAATTTTGGAGGGCGCCATTCCCGCCGCGCTGCTTGCGCTAATCGTCCAGTGGCTCTTCGATTTGCTCGATCGCGTTTTTATCCCAAAGGGGCTGCGGCTGTAGGCAACTCTCGGAACGTAGACTTTCAGTCTGTGCGCCCAGCGGAGTTGCACTCCGGTATGTGTTTAGCGCCAAGGGCGCTGGCTCATTTAAGCCTGGGGCAACGCCCCAGGGGAAAGTTGTTTTCCAAAAAGCCAGCGCTGAAAGCGCCAATCAATGGTCACGTTCGTTCAATCCCAAACGTAGCGTTCGTCGAAATCAACACCGTGTTTGCGCAGCAGCTCGCGGTACTCCTCCTCAAACGTGCGAGTGCGATGGTGCTCTTGTTGCGCCTCGATGTATTGCAGCACCGCATCGAGCTGACTCGGGCTCACCGAAAACGCCCCGTATCCGCGCTGCCAGAAAAAGCCGCGATACTGAGGCTTAAGCGCTTTGATCCATTTTGAGGATGCTTTTTTTATCTGTTCGACGAGCTGAGCCTGGGAAACAGTTCGCGGCAGCGTCGTGACAATGTGAACGTGATCAGCAACACCACCGACACGCACGAGTTCGGCGCCAAGGTCGCGGCAGACCGTCGCAACGTAAGCATGCACGCGCGGCCGCACGTCGCGGTCGAGCCAAGGCTCGCGATTCTTAGTGCTAAATGTGATGTGAAGGATGACCTTGCTTAGTGATTGGGGCATGGGGCGAATGATGATCGAACTAGAGCCGGAAGTGAATCGCGCCTTCAGCGCTGACGCTTAGTTCCACAAATCCTAGGGCCGTTGCCCTAGGCTCGCGGTGAATGCCGCGCCCTTGGCGCTAAACAGATACCCACTCCTCTGGGTCGAAACAACCGACAGAATGTCCGTTTGCCGCACAGGCAGAATGCCTATGTTCCGATAATGGCAATCACATCGACCAATCCGGCGACAGGCGAAAAGCTGAAGGATTTTCAGGCTTTCACTGACGACCAAATCGAAAAGTGCCTCAACCGCGCCGAGCGCGTCTTTTCGCATCACCGTCGGGAACCATTTGCGAAGCGGGCGCAACTCATGATGGCGGCGGCGTCATTACTCGAGCAAGAGAAAGACCAACTCGCTCGGATAATCACCCTGGAAATGGGAAAATTATTTCGCGCCGCAGTTGAAGAAGTCGAGAAATGTGTGCGCGGTTGTCGATTTTACGCCGAGAACGGCGAGCGCTTTTTGGAAGATGAACCTGCCCAGACCGATGCCGCTCGGAGTTACGTGCGCTACGAACCGCTTGGACCGGTTCTCGCCATTATGCCGTGGAATTTCCCATTCTGGCAGGTGTTTCGATTTGCCGCGCCTGCGTTGATCGCGGGAAACGTGGGGGTCCTGAAACATGCGGCCAATGTGCCGCAATGCGCGCTCGCGATTGAGAAAATCTTTTGCCGGGCCGGATTCGAAGAGGGCGCGTTTCAGGCGCTACTGATCGAAGCCAAACAAGTCGAAAAGGTGATTGTCGATCCACGCATCAAAGCGGTGACGCTTACCGGCAGCGAAAAAGCCGGGAGCGAAGTGGCGAGCATTGCTGCGCGGCAAATCAAAAAGAGTGTGCTCGAGCTGGGTGGCAGCGATCCTTTCATTGTGATGCCAAGTGCGGATTTCGAATCTGCGCTCGAAACTGCAGTCAAAGCGCGCACCATTAACAGCGGACAATCGTGCATCGCAGCGAAGAGGTTTGCGGTCGCCGACGAAATTTACGACCGATTTCTTGAGCAATTCGTGCAACGCATGCGCGAATTGAAAGTCGGCGATCCATTCGACGAAACGACAGAGATCGGCCCGCTTGCGACGGAACAAATCTTGGAAGGCGTGCACGATCAGGTCCAGAAATCGATCGCACTGGGCGCAAAATTGTTGACCGGCGGAAATCGAATCCACGGCCCGGGATTTTTTTACGAGCCAACAGTTCTTGTCGATGTACCGAAAGAATCGCCGGCTTACCGCGAAGAAGTTTTTGGTCCGGTCGCGTCTGTTTTCCGCGTCCGCGATGCTGCCGACGCGATCGAGCTCGCAAACGACAGCACGTTTGGCCTCGGTGCCAGCGCGTGGACTAATGATCCCGCCG
>QHOD01000239.1 GCA_003218615.1 Verrucomicrobiota bacterium | reverse complement strand
GATGCCCCAAACGATTGTCGTTTAAACATCGAAAGCACAATAGCTCCAAGCGCCCTGCGTGCGCTTGCTTCCGCGGAATTGAATGAATTTCTCCGGCAATGGGAATGGCAACGTTCGCCCACCGTCCGTCTCGCCATCCGGGCTGAGAATCACAATCCTGAGAACTGGCGAGGCGATGGAACAATCGCGTTGGAACGAACACGGTTCCGCGGCGCCTCGATGAACAGCGCCAGCACCAAAATCCGTTTCGCCGATGGCGCCATCACTTGCGAAGGTCTTCGTGTAACACGCAATGAGGGCATCGGCACCGGTAATTTCACCTATGATTTTAAGAAGCACGAGGTGCGCGTCTCAAATATCAAAAGCTCGTTGCATCCCACCGACGTGATTTTTTGGATCGACCCGAAGCTTTGGAAAACCGTTCTGCCTTACAAATTTCGGCGCCCGCCTACTGTGACGGCTAACGGAATATACCAATTTCGCGGCGGCAAGAACACGCGTCTCGAGATCACCATTGAAGGCGCCAATGGAATGGAATACGAATTTCTCGGAAAGAACCTGCCCTTCGATCGCGTCGCCGGACGATTGCTCATTACGACCGACCGATTGCAAATTGTCGATCTTCGTGGCGGACTAATGTCAGGCGTGCTACGCGGAAATGCCGATATCTCGCTGGCGCAAAATGATTCCAGCTATCGAGCAAATGTCTCCGTGAATGGAATCGATTTCCCGCGTCTGACCGATTTATATTACAACTACAAAACCGCGCACGGCCTGTTGAGCGGCACGTATGATTTCACCGGCTCTGGGAGCGATCCGCGCACCATGGTCGGCCGCGGAAAGGTAGAAGTTACCAACGGCGACGTTTTCGCGATTCCCATTTTCGGCCCGCTCTCAGGAATTCTAAGCCAGATTGTCCCGGGCGGCGGATACAGCATCGCCCACAAGGCAGCTGCAAGCTTAGAGATCAACGATGGAATTATTCATACCGATAATTTCGAGGCATCCGGCACGCTCTTCAGCATGCTCGGCCACGGCGACATTCATTTCCTCGACGACAAACTTGATTTCAATTTGCGCCTCAACATGAAGGGTCCGGGCATACTGCTGACCCCCGTCTACAAACTTTTCGAATACACCGGCGAAGGAAGTCTGAAGAAACCGGACTGGCATCCGAAGAGATTTTAGCAATTGTGGATTGGCGATTGCGGAGTGCGGAATGAACCAGCCACGCCTTGAACAGCGAGCGCACTCCGCAATCCGCATTCCGCATTCCAAAATTCTTCTCGGCGCCCATATGTCGATCAGTGGCGGTCTGCACACGTCGATCGAGCGCGCTCGCTCCATCAATTGCACCGCCATGCAAATTTTCGTGAAAAACAACATGCAATGGTTCGCGCGTCCGCTCACGCCCAAGGAGATTGCGGCTTTCCTTAATCACACCCAGCGCGGCGAGTTATTGTCGATCTTTGCGCATGCGAACTATTTGATTAACCTAGCCGCCACCAATCCGCAGTTTCATGCGAATTCGTTGCGCGCTCTTTCCGAAGAACTGATTCGAGCCGATCAACTCAAACTACCGTTCCTGGTCTTGCATCCGGGCGCACACCTCGGCGCCGGCGAAGAAGCGGGGCTCGAGAAAATTATTGGTTCGATTAATCGCGTATTCAGAAGAATTCCGAAAGTGAAAACGCGAATCGCGCTCGAGACGACTGCCGGACAAGGCTCATGCCTCGGTCACACGTTCGAACAGATCGCTTACATCATCAGCCGCGTACGCGAGCCCGAACGGTTGGGCGTTTGTTTGGATACTGCGCACGTTTTCGCCGCGGGTTACGACATCAGCAGCGAATCAGCTTTCCGGAAAACACTCCGCGAATTCGACCGTGTCATCGGCCGAGATCGTCTCGTTGCAATTCATGTCAACGATTCCAAAACCGCGCGCGGCTCGCGAGTGGATCGACATGAGCACATTGGCAAGGGCAAGATCGGCCTCGACGCTTTTGGCTTCATTATGGGCAATCGCCGTTTCCATAAAATTCCGAAAGTCCTGGAAACACCGAAAGGCAAAGACCTCGTTGAGGACGTGGAGAATTTGAAAACGTTGCGCGGTTTGATCAAACCCGCGCCGCACTAACTCACCCCGTCATGCAAATCATTTGATCAGCCGAATCGTAATCGGATAGCGGTAAAGCTTCCCCTCACTTGCCTGAATAGAGGCGACTATCACCAGCACCAGATTCAAAATGTGGAGAATGCCGAGGATCACAAAACCGATTAGGACGAGGCAGAGCACGCCAGCAATCAAGTTGTAGATCAGCATCGAAATTTGAAAATTAAGCGACTCTTTTCCGTGTTCGTCGATTTCCGGGGAATCGCCGCGCTTGGCCAGCCAGACAATCAGCGGCCCGAGAATGTGACCGGCCCATGGCACAAAAAATCCGACCAATGCGCTGGCGTGGCAAAGCACCGTCCAGGTCCGAACGTTTGATGATGATGTCGATGTTTCCATGTTTAACCTTTCGCTTGAGGTAAAACAACGACTGACCGCTTGCCGCGCGAAGAGCAAGAAAAAAGAGAACCGCTATGCTGCTTTGACGCGCTCGATGTGCGCGCCGAGCTCGCTCAATTTTTCATCGAGCCGCTCGTAGCCGCGATCGATGTGATAGACGCGACTCACTTCAGTGACGCCGTCCGCTTTCAACCCCGCCAGCACGAGCGCGGCGGAGGCGCGCAGATCACTCGCCATCACTGGAGCGCCAAAGAGATGATCAACGCCCTGGATCACCGCAGTCGGTCCCTCAAGATCGACATGTGCGCCCATCCGCTTTAACTCAGCGACATGCATGTAGCGCTGCGGAAAAATGTTTTCCGTAATCACGCTGATGCCGTCGGTCGTCGAGAGTAGCGCGCACATTTGCGCCTGCATGTCGGTGGGAAAACCCGGATACGGCTCCGTCGCCAGCTCGAGGGGTTTGGTTTCACCGTTTGGTGAGACGGAAATCGAGTCCCCTGTCGCTTCAAGTCGAAAACCACAATTCTCAAGCGCGTTCGTGACCGTTTTCACGTGCTCCGGCGTTACGCGCTTTATCGTAATTCCCTTCCCGCAAATCGCGCCCGCGACGAGAAATGTTCCCGCTTCGATCCGATCGGGAATGATGTCGTGCTCGGCGCCATGCAATTCTTTTACGCCTTCGATGATCAAAGGCGCGTGCCGGCGCCTTCTATCTTTGCGCCCATCTTGATCAAAAAATTTGCAAGATCGACAACTTCCGGTTCCTGCGCCGCGCCTTCGATCACGGTTGTTCCCTCCGCCAGCACCGCCGCCATCATGACGTTATCGGTGCCGAGAACAGTGGGCCCAAATTTCCCGCGTAAGTTAATCACTGCGCCGCGCAATTTCGGGGCAAAGACTTTTATATTGCCGCCTTCCACGCGCACTGCCGCGCCCAGCGCCTCGAATCCTTTCAGATGCAAATCGATTGGCCGGTCGCCAATCACGCAGCCGCCCGGCATCGACACGGTCGCTTCTTTACAACGGCCGAGCAGCGGCCCGAGCACGCAAACCGAAGCACGCATTTTGCGCACGACATCGTAAGGCGCGACCGATTGCACGTTCTCGGCCGCCGCCGTGACTGTCCCGCTGGCGCGTTCCACTTGCGCGCCGAGATGCATCAAAATTTGCAGCATGTAATGCGTGTCGCTTAGGTC
>QHOD01000238.1 GCA_003218615.1 Verrucomicrobiota bacterium | reverse complement strand
ACGCATGGCTTTGTACACTTAAGCAATGCGCATTCTGGTAATCGAAGACGAAAAGAAAACAGCGGCGTTTCTGGCCAAAGGTCTGCACGAAGCGGGTTTCACTGTCGATCTTGCGCGCGACGGTGAAACCGGTTTGGACCGCGCACGCGCGACCAGGTTCGATCTTCTTATTGTCGATGTCATGTTGCCGCGCAAGGACGGCTGGGACGTAGTCGCGGAGTTGCGACGCGACGGGATGCGCACGCCGATTCTTTTCCTTACCGCTCGCGACAGCGTGCGCGACCGCGTGAAAGGACTCGAGTTGGGCGCGGACGATTATCTGGTAAAGCCCTTCGCGTTTTCTGAGTTGCTGGCCCGGGTGCGCTCATTGTTGCGGCGTGTTCCGGCACGACACGAAGAACGTTTGCGCGTCGATGATTTGGAAATTGATCTGAAGCGGCACAAGGCCGTTCGTTCCGGCGTGCCGCTCGATCTCTCGCCAAAGGAATTTCTCCTCCTCACACATCTGGTTCGTTCGTCCGGCGAAGTCGTATCGCGTGCGGAAATCGCCGAGCACGTATGGGACATCGGGTTTAAGACCGATACCAATGTCGTGGACGTGGTCGTGCGTCGATTGCGAGCGAAGATCGACGATCCGTTCAAGAGGAAACTGGTGCATACCATTCGCGGCGTCGGTTATGTTCTCAAAGCGCACTGAAGCGCGCTCGATTGCGTCGCAGCTCGTCTGGTTTTTTACGCTGGCTGCGACGCTGTTGCTCTCGTGTGGGCTGGGCGTGTTCTATTGGATGGTCGTTCGTCACGCATTCGCCGAAGACAATGCCATCTTAGCTGACAAGACCACAGCTTTAAGCGCCGACCTCAAGGAGGGCGGGCTAAAAAATTTCGGCGAAGAACTGAACGCGCACCGCGCCGGCGAGTATGCCGCCTATTGGATCAGGGTCCTCGATTCGGAAGCGCGCACAGTGGCGGAGACGCCCGCAATGGATCATTTGCTTCCACCAGACGTTTTCCCGTCCGCGCAAAGATCCACATCTCCTGTTCGCGCGCCAAGAGATTATCGTATCGACGCGAAGTTGTTTTCGTTAGTCGCGGTAAACGAAGAGTCCGCCGGCCAGGCTTACACAATTCAGGTTGCGCAAGATCGCTCCAGCGACGAGCAACTCGAACGAAAATTCGGCGTTTTGCTCGTCGTCTTGCTGGCGGCCAGCATTTTTGCTTCGGCTCTCATCGCGGTGACGGTCACGAAGCGCAGTTTGCGTCCGCTCGGACAAATGACGCGCTCACTCGAGCGCATCGGACCCACTCATCTGAATGAGCGCGTGGCGCCGGCCGGCTGGCCACGTGAGCTCCAGCCGCTCGCATTGGCTTTCGACCAAATGCTCGCCCGGCTTGAGGAGTCCTTCACGCGACTTTCTCAATTTTCGGCCGACCTCGCCCACGAGCTCCGCACGCCGATCGCCAATATTATGGGAGAGGGGCAGGTCGCCCTAACACGTCAGCGCACGCCCAGCGAGTATCGCGAAGTCATCGAATCCACCATTGCCGAATGTGAACGGCTCTCCGGAATCGTGGACAATTTGCTCTTCGTCGCCCGCGCGGACGCGGCCCGGGAACCGATCGAGCGGAAGCTGTTTGATGGTCGCGCGGCTGTGGAAAAAATTGCGGCGTTCTATCGAACGATCGCGGAAGATCGACATGTCGCGATCAATTGTAATGGCCAGGGCGAAATTTATGGCGACCCTGTTTTGTTCGAGCGCGCCCTAAGCAATCTCGTCGATAATGCCCTGCGTTTTACGCGCGACGGCGGCGAAATCGAGATCTCTATCACGATTCGCGACGCGCATTCCGAAGTCACCGTCAGCGATAACGGATGCGGAATAGCCGCCGAACATTTGCCCCGCGTCTTCGATCGCTTTTATCGGGCCGATTCATCGCGCAGCTCGGACGGCGCAGGCCTGGGTCTGGCTCTGGTGAAATCGATTGTCGATCTTCACGGCGGATCGGCCAGGATCGAGAGCGAAGTTAACCGCGGCACCACCGTCGTCCTCACTTTTCCGAACAAATCGCTGTAGCCGGGGATCGGTGATCCCGGCAGGCCCCATGCTGTCGCCAGCCCCGGCTGCAGCCCAAAAAATTTGTCTTGCCAAACATGACAAAATTGTAATGATCCGCAGTTTCACCTTCTATTCGCACATGATTACAAAACATTTTTCTCGTCCAACTACGCGGCGGCTCATTCCATTTATCGCAGGCGGGTTTCTCATTTCCCTTGCCACCAACCACTCGATCCGCGCGCAATCAGCGCAGGAAGAGCAAATCGTTGTGACCGGCGAGGAAGTGCCCAGCGCGTACGGAGCTCCTCCCGGACTTTCCCGCAGCCGCTTCTCCAACACAGTAAATGCCTACGTGTTGCCGCCATGGTCGTTTTTCTTCGGCGAACTTTTTGAGGGCGCGGGGTTCCGCCACGGGCCACCCGATTATCTTTTCACTCAAGAGGTGGAAATGGGTTTGCCCTATCGTTTTAATGTAGCGGCGGAAACAGGGTTGGAACGATTTAATGGTGGTGGCGGCGTGCAGACAGTGAGTCTGGAAGCACGATGGGCGCTTGCTGATTGGAACAAGATTCCGCTCAACCCGACAATATTCGCTGAATACAAATTCGGCGTCGGCACTATTAGACACGAAGAAGTTCCACCGCCTCCCGGAGGGGGAGAAGAGGAGGAGAGCGGCCCCCCGAAAGTTCCAGATGCCTACGAGGTTCGTTTGCTCCTTGCCCAGGATTTCTTCGAGCGCGTCGAATGGGCCATGAACTGGTTCTTTGAAAAGGAGAATACCGGCGACCGCGGCCGTGAATGGGGGTTTTCCCAGGCAGCATTGATGCCCATTCTGTTGCCTAACGAACGCCTGAAAGTCGGCATAGAAATGCAATATAGGAATTTGACCGTCAAAGATACACGGGGCGATCCGTTGCACAGTTTCACCATCGGCCCAACCGTCGCGTGGAAACCGACAGCGCAAACTCGCCTAGACATCTCGCCCTTGTTCGGTTGCACCGCGGGTGCTCCGGTTGCTGATGTGTTTGTTGCTTTCTCCTGGCTTTTCGGCGCCGAACGCGCCGAAGCAGAAGCCCCGGTCTCTACGCGGTTCCGTTACTACACCGGCGATGGCCTCGCCGATAGCCATTCGGGAAAAGAAATGAAGCAGGTCGCACCGCCGCCATGTCCCGAATGGTATGGCGATCGCGAATGGAACGTGAATCTCTGGGGCACATATGCATTCACCAACACCGAATTCGCTCCTAATCCTTCGCTGGTAGACATCGTGCAAAGTACAAGTGAGGGAGGCCCAGTCCTTGGCACCTATGATCGCTACATCGGTGGCGACCACGCATGGGGCGGCGGCGGGGACATAAAAT